>JAIFLR010000123.1 GCA_020048985.1 Halobacteriovorax sp.
ACCTAAGGACTTGTTCTCTACAGCTGCAGCGGCATTTGCATTACTAATAATAAAGTTTTGAAGTTTTTGAATGAGCTGCACATATTTCTGAAAACGTTCTGCTGAGTGGCCCGATGTCTTAACTTCTAATTTATATTTTGATTCCAGCTCTACCATTAATTTCATCGTACTAATGATCACTTCCTGCTTTTGCTCTTCAGTTAAGTGAACAAAACGCTCATGGTTCATGACGTAAGGGCTCCAGTTTGCCTGGGCCAGCGTATGCGCCGATAGAGAAAAGAATGCGAGAAGAAAAATTAAACATTTTTGCATATGGTTCACCTTGCTCTGCTTATCGGCGAGATTGAATATTTCTTAACAATATAACAGACAGCGATAGTCGGATTGCGGGAAATGATCTGGATACTCTTTTGATTCGTTAATTCGGGAGCTTAGGTGAATTTAACTCCTCTTTTCAATGGTTTGCTGCCACGGATTAAAGGCATTTCCCTTCTCAAACAGTCTGTAGCGTTTTAAGATGGGTTTTTAAATATCTAAGGTAAGGAACACCAGATGGGATGGTTTCATCAGGTCAAGAACCCAAAACTTAAAAACGTTAAGAAGCTGGCCACTAATGCGCCAGTTGGGGTTTGGAAAAAATGTAATCAGTGCGGAGAAATTCTTCAGGCCGAAAAGCTGGAAGAAAATTTACACGTATGTCCGCTTTGTGATTATCACTACCGCGTTTCGGCCTATGAGCGTATTGCGGTTATGACTGATGAAAATAGCTTTGAAGAAATCTCTCCCGACTTAATTTCCAATAATCCCTTACAGTTTCAAGATAAAATGCCTTATGCCCAGAGACTTCAAGCGGCCATAAAAACAACTGGGATGAAAGATTCTACGGTTTGCGGAACAGCAACCATTGATGGTCAACCGGTGGCACTGGCCGTGATGGATTTTCGTTTTATGGGTGGCTCTATGGGAGTTGTGACGGGCGAGAAAATTGCTTTGGCGATGGACATTGGTTTTGAGAAAAAAATCCCAGTGATCGTCGTTTCTTGCTCTGGCGGCGCACGCATGCAGGAGGGGATTCTCTCTCTCATGCAACTGGCCAAAACATCTGCTTCAAGAGCGCGTCTTAAGACGCACGCTATTCCTTATATTTCACTTCTTACTGATCCAACAACCGGCGGATGTGCTGCAAGTTTTTCTATGCAGGGAGATATTAATATTACTGAACCAAAGGCCCTGATTGGTTTTGCTGGCCCTCGAGTTATTGAGCAATCTATTCGCCAAACTCTTCCTGAAGGATTTCAGCGCTCTGAATTTTTAAAAGAGCATGGGTTTATTGACCGAATCATTCACCGCAGGGACCTCAAAAAAGAACTTAGCTTCTTTATGAAAATGTTTTCTCCTGGAATATGATTGAAAGCCTAGAAGACTGGGTTCTTAAGCACTACGGGCAGGAAGTTTATACTCCCGGACTGGAGCGTATTCAGCGCGCCCTTTTCAATCTTAAAAACGACCTACAAAAATCTCAGATCATTATTATCGCAGGCACTAACGGCAAGGGTGAAACCACCCACCGTCTGGGGCAAGAGTTCAAGCAATCCACTTTTTGTACCTGGACCTCGCCTCATATTCACTCCATTACGGAGCGTTTTTCATCAGAGGCGGGGAATATTGTTACTGCTGAGCTAGAAGAATTGTTTCTCGAGGCCCATGAAATTGTTCTAAGAGAAAAATTTCAGCTGACCTATTATGAATTCCTTTTTTTTGTTTTTTGCCGCTGGGCCGTAAAGAGAAAACCCGCATACCTTTTTTTAGAAGTAGGGCTTGGAGGCAGGTTAGACGCGGTTAATGCCCTGGATGCTACACTAGTTCTTATTTCCTCCATTTCCCGGGACCATCAGGAGTTTCTTGGGAACCGCTATGATGGAATTCTTAACGAAAAGCTCGCCGTTTTACGAAAAAATGCGACTTTGATTAGTTATCTGGATCTTGACTACCTAAGGGAAAGGGCAAGCTTGACGGCGCTGGAGCTAAAAGCAAAACATCTGGATTTAGAGGATAAGCGAAGTCTGGCCCCCTTTGAATTCTCAAAACGAAATCAATTCTTAGCTCATGCAGCATTTTGTACTCTGACAGGGGCCCCACTCGATAGACAAAATTGGAAACCTTCCTCTGAAATCCTCGCTGCGAGAGGTGAAATCATCCACGGAATGAACGAATGGAGGCTTTTCGGCTCACACAATGTGGATGGAGTGAGAAAACTTATTCAATTTCTACACTCAGCGAATTATAATTCTAAGGATTCTCCCTTTGATACCATAGTGACCTCATTTTCGAAAAGAAACGAAAAAGATATCGTCGTTATGTTAAAGATGCTGAAACAGGCAAATTTAGGGAGAGTTTTGGTCACCGCTTTCTCTCACCCTAAGGCTTGCCCTAAGGATGTTTTAGAAAAGCTTACGCTCCAGGAAGGATTAACTTTTGTTGAAAATATTTCGGACCATGTTCAAGGATGGACACACCAAAAAATCTTGGTGGTTGGGTCTTATTATCTTCTGGGTCAGCTCCAACCTTTACTCCGCTGCCGATAAACCGCAACTTACTTTAGGCGACAAGATCAACGTCTTTTCTGATAAAGCGTACAGAAAGAATAATGGTAAGTATTTTGAAGCCGTGGGGAACGTCGTTATTATTTCCCAGTCTGATACGATCTACGGTGAACTCGCTTCCCTCGATCAGGATTCCATGTTGGTCAAGGTTGAAGGAAACGTCCGGGTAATTACTAAAGATATGACTCTCTATGGTTCCCATATTGAGTACAATATCGCCACCGGTGCCGCCAATATTAAAAATGCCCGAATTCTTTCTCTGGATTTTAATCTCGTGGCCAACGCACTCATTAGAAAAAATGAAAATGAGTATTTGGCCAAGGAAGCTGAGTTCACGACGTGTAAAGATTGCGCTGAATCCTGGTCAGTCTACGGTAAAGAAATCCGGGTCAGAGTAGGGGAATACGTCACCATTAAGCATGGGTTGGCGAAAATTAAAGGCGTGGATGTTCTCTACATCCCTTATATTGTCCTTCCTATCCAGTCTAAAAGAAAAACCGGACTACTCTTTCCGAAAATTTCTTCTCGCTTAGGAGAAGGTCTGGCCTTTGAACAACCCATCTTTATAGCGATTGATGAATCAAAAGATGCAACTTTAAGTCCCACTTTCTGGGCCACTCGAGGATACGGCGGTGATGTTCAGTATCGTCAGCGTTTTACTGACATGAGCTGGTTTCAAATGAATTCCCGCTTACTCAATGACTCCATTTATTTGCCGGGCAAAACATCTCAGGAGCAATCCGGGGATCTATTTTTCCGATATTTTGCGGAGCTTGAGACCCATCAGCAGTTCACATCCAATTTCGGCTCCCATCTTCGATTTACAGGTGCGAGGGATTTGGACATTGTAAGAGACCATCCCACTTTTACCGATGATAAAATCATCAGCTCAGATATGGGGCTTAGTGGTTTTGCTGATTGGAGACAAAATTATTTTTCGGTTGGAGTGAATGCAGATTACCTGCGAAATCAGTTATCTTCGGAACCTACTGAGTTCGACCGCTCTTATGTGCAAACATTACCAAGAGTGACCCTGTCTTCAGTTCCTTACACCCTTATTCAATCTGATACCCCTTTCTTTCAACACATCGCCGTTGGAGTAGACGGGTCTGTAACTCATTTTCGTCAGGTGAAAGAAGATGAGGCGCTTCAATTGAGAAACGCCGACAGACTTTCGGTTCAGCCCTACTTGATGTGGCATCTGTTAACAGTTGGCCCCGTCAGCCTCAGCTCCCGCTACACTTACGATCAGCAGATGTATAAGTTTGCTAACAATGACCAAGATAACTTCGGAAAGAATGCAGGTCTGGTTAAGACTGAAGTTAGCTTTACGATGGACAAGATTTTTGGTCTCGCCTTTGAAGAGAAAATCCCTATCAAGTACATTCCTGAAAAGGACCTGAAACAGCTTCGCGAAAAGAAAGAGCAGGGTCTTACCCCCATTAAAAGTTCAGAAAAAACCAATCGCCTGGTTGGTGAAGTTGATACATTTGAGTCTGAACTTGCGAGAGATACTATTGTGCAGGTAAGAAATAGTTACCGTCACTCTCAGGACTTTAAATTTATTCACCATTATATTCCTTCGCAAAATGAATACGGCAATGAGCGATTCAAGACTCAAATTAATCAGTATGAAGGCTGGTTTGATTATGAGGACGCAGTCAGGTCTGAAGAGTACAAGTTTGGTGCAAATACCACCCGAACCCTCATTCCTCCGGAGAACACTGTGGAGTTTCAGTGGAACAACACCCTGATTCGTAAGCGTCCTAAAGTCTTTAACTATCTGGTAGATGATAAGTACCTGAGGGATAATTTTTCATACTCTAGGATTGGTTGGTTTAATGTTTCCCAGGGCTATCTTCTGGGCCAGGATGTTGAGGATGATCGCGAGCGTCTGACCCGCCTGATGATTCAGACTGGATATGCTGCTGACCGTTGGATTATTAATATGCAGGAATATTATTTCCACGATGAGAAAGAAAATATTTTTTCTATCAATTTTAATCGAAGTTTTGATTATCTTAGATTGCTCGCTGCCTACAATTACAATTCCTTTGGTGAGTCTAACCTTCAAACTATTTCGGCCGGGGGGCAAATCAGACCAACTGACTACCTGGGCTTTGCCATTATGAAGGATGTGGATTTAGAGGCCAATGAAAATATTCGTACCATTTATTCTCTGGATATCATGCCTGATAATAACTGCTGGATTTTGAACCTCAACTATCGGGAGAGTTTAGTTGATTCCCGTTATTTTTTTAACCTGCTGTTTAATTTTGGTGATGATAACTTTGCTCAGTATCGGAATAATTATTTTGGTGTAAAACGACAATGAAGAGGGCACTTTTCATTGATTTCGACGACAGCTTTAGCTTCAACGTGATTCAGGAATTAACAAATATTGGCTTAAAGGTAGACGTGATTCATTGGAGCGACTTTCAGTCCGTCTCCGATCACGATTTATTGGTCTTGGGCCCGGGCCCCGGGCATCCTGACGATTATCAAAATATTTTTGAAGTTATAAAGGTCTGGCAAAAATCTGGTAAAAAAATATTTGGAGTTTGCCTCGGCCACCAGATCCTTTGGAGACTCAAAGGGTACGAAGTAGCGAAGTCCGCCCATCCACTGCATGGACAGAAAATTAAACTAAATCTTTCGAGTGCCTGGCAAAAGTGGCTGGACTTGCCTGCAGAGGTCTGGGTTCAGCGCTACAATTCTCTGGCCGTCTTAGATGGTCCAACTTCTGAAAATATCGAAAAGTTAGTCGAAGAAGGTGAAATTGTGATGTCACGCTCGCCTGATTTTATATCCTATCAATTCCATCCAGAATCCGTAGGAACTAAGTGCCGTGAATCTTTTTTTCGGCCAATCCTCCTGGATCTACTATAATTAGGCCATGGACCTACTCATCCATGGCGTCTTTGATGCTACTACTCTCAAAACTCTCCAATCCCTACATGTGCCTCAACTGGGCTTCGATTTGCGTGGAAAAAGTTTGAACTTGATTCCATTTCACGTTTTGAAGAGTTTGATCCCTTCGCTTAAAAACCAAAAATCCTATCTGACTTTTGAAAATGACAAGGCCACCACAGTGATTTCTTTTCTTAGCCTTTTGGGGGAAGAGAAAAATAAATTTGAGTTAGAATTCCGGGACACTCAGCATGTTTCTTATTACGCCTCGATCAATCATCCTTTTACCTGGTTTTTTAATCCGGAAGGGGATTGGGAAAATATTCTAACTCTGCCGCATTTAAAGTCGCTGGTTCTTCCT
>JAIFLR010000119.1 GCA_020048985.1 Halobacteriovorax sp.
CTCAAGTCGGCCATCGTTTGCGGCGCGCCGCCTTCAAGAGCCACGCCCAAGGCTGCCGTTCCCTTGCCGGAAAAATTGCTGAGCGGTGGCATCACTTCCGTTAAAGAGATTTGAATACCAACCAAACCGAGTTCTTCAATATAAAGAGCTTGGCACACAAATGGTTCCTTACGACGATAATCGCGGTAAGTTTCCGCCAGCATACTTCCTTAACAACTAAGAATTGAAATCTACAGGCTCCCCTTGGGGGGCCTGTTTTTTGTAAGTTTTACCTGTGTTACACCCATTTTTTCAAGACGGGTTAACCTGTAGGGGAACATATCTTTTATTAGGATTTTAAATGAAGCGTCTTATAGTTTTATTTTCTATTTTTTCGTTTTCTGCTTTTGCGCAGGCCCCGGCCGCACTTATTACTGATTTTAAAACGATGCTACCCAAATATGGAATCTCCCCGGTTGCGGAACAGACATTTTGTTACAATCAAATGGGAACAGTTGAAGGATACCAGGTTGATAAACTGCAAAGAATTGCTTCTGTGACGAAACTCCTTTCAACTTTTGCAGCTTCTGAAAATCTTGATCTCAATAAACGTTTTGAAACCAAACTTTATATTAGCGGGGATAAGCTTCATATCGCAGGATCAAGTGATCCTTACTTTGAAGAAGAAAAAATACTGCTTTTAATGATGGCGCTAAATGACTTGGGTTATAAGTCTTTTAGTTCTGTGACTTTTGATAAGGATTTTCTTTTTACGGATGTGGCGCTTCAGAGTCATGAAGATATCACACCAGCTCATACGCGCTTGAGGCTAGCGACCTATTTTAATGCAAAAAATGTGAAATTCATTCGCTCAAAATGGCTTATGGCCCATGAATTTGCCAAGGAAGAAAATGTCGATTTTGACAAAACCATCACGCCTAGTATTAATGCGAAGACGGTCTCCTTAAGTGCCGTTAATCCCCTGGTTGGCCTTGCTCCAACTGTTTATACCCATAAATCAAAACCACTACACTCTATTCTCAAGTCGATGAATGTGATGTCTAAAAACCTTGTCGCTCAAAACGTGTACCTCGAAGCAGGACGAGTTAAGAGCTTTGAAACGCTGATGAGCGAAGCTGGAATTGAGAGAAAATCCTTTCAAATATACAATGGCTCAGGCCTTCCAGTTAAAACAACAAATACCAGAAAGGATAACCTTGCCTCATGTCGAACAGTGATTAAAGTCATCAGTCTTCTAAGTGAAAGTGTTAAGAAGCATGGCCTTAATTTAAGCGATGTTGTTGCTGTTAATGGAGGGGAGGACTTGGGATCGTTCAGGGAGAGATTTTTAAAGTTTCCTGAAACTCATGAGGCTGTAATCTCTAAAACTGGCACTCTAATGCACTCTTCAACTCTAGCGGGCGTCTTATTAATTGAAGGTCAGGTTCCATTCGCAGTTTTGAATCATACTACAAATGTGTCAAATGCTAAAAAGTTTCAAGACAGTTTTGTTTCAAGAATCTTTCATCACTTAGGTGAACCCACCCCAATGGATTATTCGAAAATATCGATTTTTCCATGGGATGGAACCTCAGATATCTTAGAACTTAGCAACTAGAGCAGTTGTAAAGAGGGTATCAGTTTTATAAGCAATACCCGGAGCAGGGAAATGATCGTAGCGAACTAAAACTCCGGCTTTCATAGAAAAAATGCTATTTAGGGCAGCTGACAATGAGAGTTCGGTGTTTAACTGCCAGTCAGTCGCGTCAGAAATGTTAGGAAGAAATTCCAACCAATACTTTGTAGAAAAGCTCGTATTCCACTTATTTTCCCATTCAGTGTATAAGCGACCATAGCTATTGAAGACCACAGAATCATCAAGTCGGCGCTCATCCATGTATCGATAACCTAGTTCAGCGAAAAACTTAGTTAGGTCTGTCTCAATGAAGCGATATTTTCCACCGGCATCAGTCATTAACCTTTGCTCTATTCCTGCAAACTTATCTTTTTCAAAAGTCTCACCACCGAAAAAACCAAGGTGATTTGAGACTTGTTTTTCATAGCGCAGACCACTCATGAAGTAGCGGGCAGTTTCATTTTCAGCAGCTTTAGCGTTAAGATATCTAGCTTTAAAGCCAATGACATTGGTTTCCCATTTGTAGTCATTCAATTGCTTCGCGTTAGTCGTTTGGGTCTTGGTGTTTCCATTAGCAGCGGCAATTCCCAATTCTGATTCATTGGTAATTTGGGCTTGGGCCAAAGAGCTAAGGCAAAGAAAAACAATCGTAAAAAGTAATCTCATAAATCTCCTAAGTGTATTGAGAATATCATTGTTTAAACCGAGTCTTTTTGTCAACTGCGTTCCCCATTGAATTGCATGACTTTGCTAGGTAGAAGAGTCAAAATAGAGAAAAGTCTTAATGCTGACAAAGGTACTTTCATGATTTTTTGGGTGATGGCGTTTTCGATTCTCGTCTCAACTTCGTTCGCTGAAGTGGGAAAAATTTCAAAAATCCTTGGACCGGGTGATGCTTATATTCAAAGAAGCCACGAAAAAGTTTATATTCGAGAAAATATTAATCTTGAACAGGGAGATGAGCTTTTCACCGAGGGCAGTGTCATCGTTGTGCACCTCTATCCCACAACTCAAATCAGTCTTGCGAAAAATACGCAGATTAAAATTAATGAAAGTTTAATTGAAGGGGATGGAGAAAAAGAAAAAAGCTTCTCTGTGATCGAATTCATCAAAGGGATAGTAAGGCTACAAGTTACCAGAGACGAAAATCTTGAGATTGATCAAAAAGTTGTCGCTGATGGAGTTGCCTTTGCTGTACGGGGCACAGAATTCGAAATTTCACAGGACGGTGAAGATTTTGATTTAGACGTCCTCGAAGGAGAAGTTGAAGTTTCATCCCCTTACGTTCAGACATTTGTGCCAGAGATAGTTAAGGCAAATGAAGGATTTCGTTTTAATAAAAAGGCCAGAAACTTTCAACGGCGTAAATTTGGAATGAAGTTTAAGAATCATCCCGGCTTTGCCCGCAAAGAAGAGATGAGACAGAAATGGAAGCAGAAGCGGTTTGAGCAAAAGAAAAATCGCTTAGATAGAAAAGATTTGAGAAAGGTAGGGAAGCAGAAAAAAGAGCGAGTGAGAAGGTAATTGCCTGTTTAAAATGTAGTCAATATGACTAAGGCGTTACAGATTGTTAAGGCTTTTCAAAGGCTTAAGTGCGTAAACATTGGCAGAACTTTTGCAAATTTGTCTTCAGAGGTATTCTTATGAAAATGATATTGCTGGCGTTGGGTGTGTTTTTAGGGATGAATTCCTACGCTGCGACTTCCTGCCAAGTTGATGATTATTTGCTGTCCGCTGAAGGTAAGGAGAAGTTATCTGGCCTTGTTGAGAGATCCAGAGGCCTTATTCTATCCAAGCTGGAAGAACTGGCGATTGAAGAAGACCAAGTTCAGATCAAGGCAATTTATCCAAAAAACAGAAAAGATTTAAGCTCAAGCCTGCTGGTTAAAATCACTTCCAAAAATCTTGAGGTCGAAGGGTCTAGTTTAATCTACTCAAAAGTTATTCGTGATGAAGACTGTGGAGTTGAAATCATCATTTCTGGTGGAAAACTTATCAATAGAGAAAGTGGTAAAAACTTTGGAAGTCTGGGGCGTGTGAAAGAGTTTATCCGTCTTAATTAGTAACTTTTTATCACTACTGATAACCCCTGTTAATTTGACGTGTTAGTCTACGAAGATTAACCTATCTGAATGAACCAAATACTTCTCAAAATAAAAGATAACCGCCTCTCTTTAGGTGCTTTGGTCATTGTTCTTCTTATCATTTTTTTTCAGACTCAGGGATTTTTTGCGCTCAACAGAGACGGCACACACTTTTTTATTCGGTTACTGGAAAAGGGATCTCCAGTTAGTTATGACAGGGCAAGACGATTTGCCTTGTTAATAAATCATGCACCCACATCTATCGCCATGTTTTTTGGGGTCACAAACGTAAAAGTTTTGGCCTATATATTCTCATTAACTTATTCAGGAATCGCTGCACTGCCTATTCTTTATAACTTTGTGTTTAAAAGCAAAAATCCGACTCCACAAACAATCTCATGGCTCTTTTTTTGTTACAGTTCACTTTTTTCTGCATTTTATCTTGTGAGCGAAAGTATAACTGCCACTACAGTCATGGTTATGATGATGAGTTTTCTACTAAAGTCCGCTGAAGAAAGAGGGAAGATTGAGAAGGTTCTCTTCCTTGTCTTCTGTTTTTTGAGTTCAAAACTATATCCATCTGTACTGCTTTATTTTCCTTTTTTTCTGTTTCTTTTGATCAGAGAAGAAAAGGGGCAAAAGGTTCGGGATTATACAAGAATTGCAGCTATTGCCCTTTTACTCATTAATTCAGTTTATACATTATATTGGCTGTTTAATTACCCATACCAGACGATAGGTCAGTCTTCTATTTTGAATGTTTCAGATATGTTTATTAACTTCTACTACATCTGCAATCACTTGATCTTTGTTGTTGTTTTCCTTGGCCTGTTTTTTAAAATTAAAGAAAATGAAAACCACTCAGTTTTGATTTATAGCCTGATGGCGATCCTCAGTATTATTTGGTTCATGGCAGCCCAGGATTCAACCACGGCTCCATGGCATCACCATCGTTTTAGAATCATCAACATGTTCTTACCTTTAGTTTTCGGAATTATTTTTTGGAATAAAAAAAAGGTGATTTTTGCACCCTCCCTCCTTTGGATTCTTGGTATCAGCTTATTGGCACAAATAAACTTTTCCAGACAGCACCTTGCTTTTTTGAGTAATCTGGAGACAAACTGCTCCGAGGGTAAGGGATTGCTCAAGGTTAACTTGCCTGATGGGATAAAAGAATTTGAACGGGATGCTTTTCATTTGCCAGGGTTAAGTCTATTGGCATGTGCGATGAATAACAAAACGGTAAATGCCTTAGTCCTCAATAAAGATAAAAACTCCTTTCAGCTTTTTGACCCTTATGATGTAACTACATATCCTCATCTTGAGCGCTTTGGAGTTGATATACAAGTCGATCCGAGACTGCATGAATAATGTTTTGGTAGCAATTGGGAAACGACTGTTTTTTTTGAGGAATTATTCCTGGGGACGCACTTTTTTAAAGGGCCTAGCTTATCCTTTTATTCTGTGGTTTCTCTTCCTTTCAAAAATGAAAGGGGCCAATTATTTTGCAATAAAGGGTAGTTTTACCAGGAAGGATTGGGTCTTTGGATTAAGTGATATTGACCTTGTTGTTATCTTCCCTCAGAGCATTTCCACCGAAAAACGCCAACGTGCTACAAAGCGACTTCAATGGTGGCAAGGGGTCTTCCCATTTATCGGTGATATTGATTATTTCAGAGATGAGGACTTCTCTTTGTGGCAGGTTTTGGGAGGAGTCAAGGCCCTGCAGAGTAGAGACTGGAGGTGGATAGGCAAAACGCCTCAGAAGAGGAAGTATCTTTACCATCCTCTGAAGTTTCGTCTTAACGTGATACAGGAGCTGGGATTTTTACATGAGTGGTTTGAATTCAACTATTTTCACTCCGATCAGAATGAGTACCGCATCCAGGCCCTTTCTCGAGTACTTAAAAAAATATTATTAAATATTGATTGGTTAGTGGGTTCAAAAACATTTTATCCTTCCATGGATGAAATGGACGCTAGATATCCTTTTCTGTGGAAAAAAATATCTTCCGTGCAAAACAATGAGCAGGCATTGCAGTGCTACTTTCTCATCGGCAAGTCTTTCTATCTTGAGATAAATTTTTTACTTGAGAGCATACCTAAAGAAATAAAAGCTGAATTCCAAGTCTCAATGACA
>JAIFLR010000099.1 GCA_020048985.1 Halobacteriovorax sp.
TGTCTAAGATTTGTATAGGCCATTTCGTACCATTCTCTTTCTTTTGGGATTCGCTTAAGTTCAAGATGTATTAAACTCACCTCATAGAGCGTAAACTGACAGCTGTTTAAGACTTTTTAAACAGGCAACGGCTCCTGAGGAACCATGAAAAACAAGAATCTTCCAGAAATAGAGTACTTAGCCGAGCTAGTTGGTGAGTTTATTGAGTATTGGGGTTTCAAAAAAATTCATGGCAGAATCTGGCTTCATCTCTACTTAGGGCAGATTCCGCTTGATGCATCTGACTTAATGACAAAACTCTCAGTTTCCAAGGCATTAATAAGTATCTCTATAAAAGACCTTCTAGACTATGAAGTAGTTATCGAAAAGGGTTTAAGCGAAACGGGAACTAGACTCTATGTTGCAAATCCTGACCTCCAAAGTGTCATCACGAAAGTTTTAAGACAAAGAGAAAAAATTATGATGGGCAAGATTCAAGCTGCGTTCTCTCAGCTAAAGAAAATGCCCAAACAAGATTTCACAAATCACAAAATAGAAGTAGGCCGGATTAAAGATTTGGAACGTTTTATTAAAACGGGTGAAAAAGGCCTAGATACCCTAATGGCAATTTTATAAATTATGACTACACTTAATTTAGTTATATCTTCAATGCTAGCTATGCTCATCTGGATCATTCAGGTTGTTCATTACCCTAGTTTTCGGTTTGTGGATGGAAACCGGTTTTCTTCCTTTCACTCATTTCATTCAAGATCAATCTCTTACTTAGTCATGCCTCTAATGCTTATAGAATTAATTGTAGCCGCTACCCTTATCTCAAAGTTCCCGACAAATTTTTTAGTTGTGGCTTCCTTGCTACTACTGGCGGGTATATGGGCCTTAACTTTCTTCGTAAGTGTTCCATGTCACAATATTTTAAGTAAAAAACATGATCCCAAAACAATTGAAAAACTAATTAAGACCAACTGGTTCAGGACCTTGTTATGGACCAGCAAAATGGTCCTAGCAGTCAATCTATACATAGAGGTTACATATGAATGACTTTAACATACAAGCTGCTTCCATGATGAGTGGTGTAAGTGTGCATCAAATCAGAGCTTGGGAAAAGAGATATCACGCTTTAAACCCAAGGAGATTGGGCAACAATTTCCGCTCATACACTCACGAAAACATTGAAAGGCTCAGACTCCTGGGTGAACTAACCCGAAGCGGAATTGCGATTAGTAAAATTGCAGGTCTCGAAACCGAGGAACTTAAAAAGCAATCCGGTATTCTTAATGTTCAGTTGTCCTCTAATGTGGAGGTAGAAAAAACATCCGACACTAAAGAAAAACTTGAGCTTCTCCTTAACTTTCTAATGGCAAAAAGATTTGATCTCGTTAAGCACGAAGTCTTAAAACTCAAAACGCTTGGAAGTATTACGGGTGTGCTCATTCCAATCATGAAATTCCTCATGAATGAAACATCCTCTCTTAGTGATCAGGAGTCAAAAAAGATGCTGTCAGTTTTACTCGAAGAGACGAATAGAATCTCAGAAAACGTTCAGAAAGGGGCATAAGAAAAGGCGCTATCGCGCCTTTAGAGAATTTACTTTTTGGCCACCACTTCTTCTTTCATAATCTTCTTGGCAAAGATAAAGACGACAAAGGCTACAACCATAAAATCAATAAGCGCACCAACTACTTTACCGTACATAATTCCGTTGTAGGCCAGTTCGGCAATATTATTAACACCGGCAGCTTTAAGAGCAGGCTGAAAAATAAGCGGTGTTAGAAGATCATTCACGAGACTTGTGACAAGCAGATTCAGCTTCCCACCAATAATAACAGCTATCGCCAATCCAATTACGCCATAAGCTTTCAAAAAATCCATAAACTCTTTAATCATCTGACTCTCCTTTGAGGTTTCAGATGATCATATGTTTTTCAAAATGGATTGGACAATAGAATTGAGAATTTAGCGCAGAGGGTAATCTAAGAACCTGTAGAATGCAAAATTTTCAAGAAGTCATCTTTCTCTTCATCCAGAGATTCGTCCAGAGCGGCATCAATATTCTTCAGAGTTTCGATCTGTTTAATTGTCTTTTGCACAACCTTAATCATATTGTTAATTTGTGTTTTGGGCAATAATTCAAACGCACCAAGTCCCATCATCTCTACGTCATGAGTTGAATCAGAATTACCCGAAAAAAAGATAAATGGAGTGAAATCTTTCTGCGCTCTCACCTTTTTCAGCAGCTCAATTCCATTCATTTTTGGCATTAAATAATCGCAGATCACAATATCAAATTTTTGTTGGTTTATTTTTTCAAGAGCAGCAAAACCATTTTCAGCCACGGCTATCTCAAAGCCTGCACGCTTAAGCATGTGCTGCAAGACGGCCAGTATTTCGGGTTCATCATCAATCAATAAAACAGTTTGTTTTGCAATCATTAGCGAATCATAGCATAAGTCTAAAAACTTCAAAGACCCAAACGTAGATCTGATAAGTTATGCCGATCTTAAGCCCCTTTCCCTGTCAAAAAACACAATAAATTGGCTAAGTTGAAAGTAATTTTCTTAATATTTATTAAGAAGCAGCTGCGCGGCCTGAGGGGGAGTGAGGTCTTGAGTGAGGACTTTGGATTCAGTCTGTGTAAACTCTTGGGCGGTGATTTTTGATAAAAACTTTTCTTTCAGGCCATCATTGATGAGCTGCCACATCCAGTCCAATCCCTGTTGATCGCGTTTGGTTTTAATCAACTCTTTTTGATCTTGAAAATAGGCTTCAATGACATTTTGAATTTCATTCAGCCCAGATTTAGTTACAGCAGAACAGGATAAGACAGGTGGGATCCATCCTTCATGTCTCAGAATATGAAGTGCCCTTTCATAGTCATGCTTGGCCTTCTGAATAATCGGATGATTATCCCCGTCGTCTTTAGTAACGACAACCATGTCTACCATCTCTAAAATACCGCGTTTAATGCCCTGTAGATCATCCCCTGCCCCAGGCTGAAGGAGCATGACGAAGAGATCCACCATCTGCGCAACGGTAGTCTCAGACTGGCCAACTCCCACCGTCTCAACCAACACATAATCAAAACCAAATGCCTCACACAAGAGAAGTGATTCCCTGGTACGTTTGGCCACGCCACCCAAAGTGACGCCAGAGGGACTGGGACGAATGTAGGCCAGAGCATCAATGGCCAGCTCATTCATTCTGGTTTTGTCCCCCAGAATACTGCCGCCACTCACCTGTGAAGTGGGATCAACAGCAAGCACAGCGAGAGTTTTATTTTGAGAGGTAAGAAGTTTTCCAAAAGATTCTATAAATGTACTTTTACCAACTCCCGGCGTTCCAGAAATACCAATACGTTTGCTCTTGCCCGTTTGAGGCAGAAGAGTTTGGAGGAGCTCCTGGGCCAATTTTTGATGATCTTGATTCTGACTTTCAACCAGTGTGATCGCTCGGGATAGAATCGTTCGATCCTTATTTTTAAATCCCTCTAGATAATCATTCAAAGTCAGAATTTTTCTCATTTTACTCCCAAAGAAGCATTGAGCTTGGCCACAAGATCTAGGGCGGCATCCGCAATGACTGTGCCTGGACCAAAAATTCCGGCGACACCCATCTGATAAAGTTTATCGTAGTCTTGCGGAGGTATCACTCCTCCGATGGTCACAAGAATATCTTCTCGATTCAATTTTTTTAATTCTGCTTTAAGCTCTGGCACTAGAGTTAAATGTCCGGCGGCAAGGGAGGAAACTCCAATAATGTGCACGTCATTTTCTGCAGCTTGCTTGGCCGTTTCTTCCGGCGTCTGAAAAAGTGGTCCAACATCCACGTCAAATCCCAAATCAGCAAAAGCGGTTGAGATCACTTTTTGCCCGCGATCATGACCGTCTTGTCCCATCTTTGCAATGAGGATTCGAGGCCGGCGCCCTTCTGCTTTTTGAAATTTTTCCATGAGGGCGTTTAATGCTTTCACGTCGACTTTCCCTTGTTGAATTTCTTTAATGTAGACTCCTTGAATGGTGTGAATCTCGGCCTGATGGCGACCGTAGACCTTTTCCATGGCAAGACTCATCTCACCTACAGTCGCCATGGCACGGGCAGCTTCAACTGCCAAGGCCAGGATATTGCCTTCTCCCGTCTCACAGGCACGGGTGATAGCATTCAATTTTTCTTCAACGACTTTATTATCTCGCTGCTCTTTTAATTGCTTGATTCGACTAATCTGGGCCTCTCTCACAATTGAATTCTCTACCTGAAGAATATTGGGAGCATCATCTTTTTTTCTTTTATAAAGATTAACTCCAATAATTGGCTGAACTCCAGAATCAATCCGCCCTTGAGTTCTGGCCGCTGCTTCTTCAATGCGCATTTTAGGAATGCCTTTAGCGATCGCCGTACTCATTCCCCCCAGGGATTCTACTTCCTGAATGTGACCCCAAGCTTTTTCCGCAAGCTCTTGAGTGAGAGACTCGACAAAATAACTTCCACCCCACGGATCCACAACTTCGCAAGTATCAGTTTCCTGCTGTATGAAGAGTTGAGTATTACGGGCAATCCTCGCAGAAAATTCGCTCGGCAGGGCCAGAGCTTCATCCAAAGAATTTGTATGCAAACTTTGAGTATGGCCATGAGTCGCCGCCATCGCCTCGATACAAGTTCGAGTGACGTTATTAAAAACATCCTGAGCTGTTAAACTCCACCCTGAAGTTTGTGAGTGGGTTCTAAGGGCCAGAGACTTCTGACTCTTGGGTTTAAAGTCTGAAACAATTTTTGACCACAACAGACGCGCGGCCCGCATTTTTGCCACTTCCATAAAATAATTCATGCCTATCGCCCAGAAGAATGAGAGCCTCGGTGCAAAGTGATCAATGTCTAGACCTGAATTAACACCTGTTCTCAAATACTCCAGACCATCGGCCAGCGTGTAAGCAAGCTCAAGGTCAGCAGTGGCACCGGCCTCCTGCATGTGGTAGCCAGAAATTGAAATGGAGTTAAATTTCGGCATATGTTGAGAGGTGTACTTAAAAATATCTGCGATAAGTCTCATGGAAGACTTAGGAGGATAGATATAAGTGTTTCTCACCATGAATTCTTTTAAAATATCATTTTGGATGGTGCCAGTGAGCTTCTCTGGAGGAACTCCCTGCTCTTCCCCAGCAATGATAAACAAGGCCAAAATAGGAACAACGGCCCCATTCATAGTCATGGAAACTGACATCTGATCCAGAGGAATCCCCTGAAAAAGGATGCGCATATCTAAAATAGAATCAATCGCGACACCCGCCATTCCAACGTCACCTCTTACACGGGGATGATCAGAATCATACCCGCGGTGAGTAGCAAGATCAAAAGCAATGGAGAGACCTTTTTGTCCCTTGGTCAAATTATCACGGTAGAAGCGATTTGATTCCTCTGCCGTTGAGAATCCAGCGTATTGCCTGATCGTCCAGGGTCTAACGGTGTACATCGAAGCATAAGGACCACGAATGAACGGCTTGAGTCCTGGTAGCGTATGACATAATTTGGTGAACTTAATATCCAGAGCTGAATAAGACGTTTTAAGCTCAATCCCCTCTGGGAACGTCATAACGACTTTTGCCGGGGCTTCTTTGTTCTCAACTGCTTCCCAAGGAATCTTGGTAAAATCATTTTTCATATTTGACCCACAAGCTTATTAACCAGTTGGGAGAGAACTTTATGGACGTCCTGCCCGGCATGAATCATTTCAAATCCCGGGATGTCGACTTTGCCCGCGATGTATTTTGCCAAACAATCCTGTTTCAAAGCTTCCTGCGCAAGGTTTGGGTAATCTTCGTCCTTGGCACATAAAACAAGAATTTTGTTGGCAGGTTTTTCTTTCGACTGAATGGGATCAATAACTTCTAAACCAATCAATTCAAAATAATTTTTAATGAAACTAATACGGTTATTGAGTTCGCCGGCGTCTCCGTGAAGAAGGATCTCTACCTTGGGTTTATTCTTCACCCCTTCAACTTTAAGCCTCGCCTCTTCAAATGTGCGCGAAACTCGAAAGACCTTGCTCTCTTTAAGAGCGATTCCGAGATGCTCTCTGCCGTCAGGATAATCATTTATTCCTGTGAGAACATCTTTTCTCGTTTTGACTCTCTCAAGACGCACATTACGAACTTTTGTGACTTCTGTTTGCAAAAACTCTTCGCGTTTGGCCGGATCGTATGAAAGGAGAACTTGCATGAGTTTCCATGCCGCTTCGGCATATTCATGAGCCAGATTTTCGAAATGATAACTTCCATAGGCCGGGTCATCCACCATGCCTAACATACTTTCAAGACTCAGGATGTGAGATGTATTTCTTGCCATTCTCAGGGACCGCTCATTGTGCTCTATATCTTTCACCTGTGTCTCAAGATCAAAAATAAGCTGATATCCGGAGGACTGAACAACATCTGCCCCGGCAATGTAGCCAGAAGCTACCTGAACGTTATTTCGAAGCATATTGGAATAGCGCTCAAACAGCGTCCATTCACGGTAGGAATTAAGACTTATGACTTTTGGTAATTCGCTGAGGCCCTCTTCTTTATAAACTTTCTGCATCAAAAGCTTGAGAGCTCTGACCTTAGAAATATTTTTAAAAAAGTGTGAGTCCATAAAAAGGCCCACATGTGTTGGTTTCTTATCCAGGCCTTCAATCAGATTGCAAGTCAGAAGAGCGAGCTCATGCACATTGTGTCCACCCAGGTCATGCACTTCGCGGGCGATGATCATCTGGTTCTCATCAAAGCATTTAAGACCCGTGCATGGTGTGATTTTCTTTGGGCCTAAGAGGTATACTTCAATCTCATGGGCAAGTGGATAGGATTTAAAAGTTTGCTGAATTAAGGCCCAATCAACCTCGTTAAGAAAATCTTTGTGGAAAAAGAAACTCCGGGCCCCGCCCTCTAAATCTTCCAATATGGAAGCAGCAATTTTTCCTGCATCAATGTTATAATAGGTTTGTGCAGCTTTTTTCCAACTCGTATTACTACTCTGCTGATGAGTGTGTTTTGCTTTCAGGGACAGTGTTGGCCAGCTCCCGAGATCTAAGTGTTTTTTGGTGGCCTTACTGGCGACCTCTTCCAGCTTGAGCTCCGCCTTAAGGGCTTTTTCCCACTGTTCTCGTTGGGTATTATATTCTTCTGCAAAAAGATCCGAAAAGGCTTTCACAATTAGACTCCAGGAAGGGAATAAAGGTCTCTTTTATACTAACAAAAAAATCTCTCCCCTTCTAAAAATTTCGGTCTAAAATAGCAGGATAAGGAACCCATTTTGAAATTAACGCTTTTAGTAGAAAATAATCCCAAGATTGAGAGCTTCTATAAGCTCAATCTGTTCACTTGGCTGGGTTTGGAAACGAGCTGTGTAAAGAGCGGGGCCCTTGCCCTGGAGCATCTCACGTCCCACTCAGATTCGGTCAATCTCATCATCGTTAGATGCCGCATCGGAAAAGAAGAGGCCGCCCAAGTAATCATTGATTTCTTGAAGCTCAAAAGCTTAGAGATCCCTGTCATAGTTATCGGTCCCGGTGAAGTTCCCGACGTGACCTGTGTAGCTAATTCTCTGGATCTGAAACTTCTGATTAAAAAGGCAGCAGTCGCTTTAAATATCACCGCTAAAGACATGAGTAACAAAGTGGTAGCAGATTATTTCCCAATTCCTATTGGCTATTTTAACTCCATCAAGCGTTCAGTCTGCTCAGTCTATATTCAAGATACCCAAATGCCCCAGCTGTATAATCTTAAAATTGATAAGCTCAAAGATTTTGATGCCAATCTCATCTCAGGATTGATTCAAGAAGGGGTCAACTGTCTGTATGTCGACAAGATGGATAGACTCGACTTTGTGAACAATGTCACTTCAGAGCTAATCTCAGACCTGAAGGCCGAAGAAATATCTGAAGATGAACTTATAACGGCAGTTGATAAGAGTGTCGAACTTCTATCTAAAAAACTACTCACGATTGGCATTACTGAAGAAACGATTGCTTTGTCTAAGAAGAATATAGCGATCATTACCGCCAACGCCAGAAAAAGTACTAAACTCTCCAAACTGCTTGACCGCTTGTTAAGTAACAAGACCAGCTACCTCTATAAGCATACTCAAATTTTGACCTACGTTGGAATTCACATTGTTCATAACATTGACTGGGGAAATGCAGACCAGGAAGAGAAAATCAGCTTTATCGCCTTTTTCCACGACATCGTTTTGGAAAACGATTTACAGTGCCAAATCAGTTCTATGAATGAACTGAAGAAATCTAAGCTGTCTGAAGCTGAAAAAACCTTGGTTGAAAAACATGCTCAACTTGCGGCCGAATATGTTGCGAAATTTCCTCATGCTCCAATGGGGTCTGATCAGATTATTCGCCAACATCACGGGCAGCTTCACGGTCTTGGCTTCTCCGACCACTACGGCGCCAATATCTCGCCTATGGCGATGGTATTTATTGTGGCCGAAGAATTTACAAAAATTATTCTGAAACAAGAAAGTGGTAAAATGAACCGTGAGGAAATGCTCAGGGAACTTCGCGAAGAATTTACCACCAGCCGTTTCTTAAAAATCGTCGATAAGCTTGAAACGCTTATTCTCTAAGTCAGAGCAGCGATATACGAAACCCAGGCATCACAGTTCTCAGCGTCTTCTGCCGGAACAAAAATACCATCCCCGTTACCTTTGGCGTCTTCGCCTTCCCAGTAAACAACAGTTTTAGAAAATCCGGCCTCAGCGAGAATATCTCTGATTTCTGGCATGGTCCAAAAGCGCCAATTATAAGTGAAAACGTTGTTATGCTTTTTACCTTTGGCATCTCTAAAATGAATGGCAAAAGTGCATTCGTGAGTGAACGGATTAAAATGCTGGCATTCCCAGTAATAAGTGAGGTTTTTAAGTTTCTTTGTATCAGTAATCAATTTCTGACTTTCTGGCCCAGCAAAGATATCAAGAAAGAAGACTCCTTGTTTATTCACTGACTTTCTTACGGCCTTAAAATACTGCAACAATTGTTTGCGTGATTTAAAGATGAAATAAGAGAAGTTAAAAGCGCAAACAACATCAGCTTTAGGAGTCTTAACAGACATCACATTTTTTTGCATGTAGTGAACACGACTCTGTTGTGATTTATTTAGTTTTGATAAATGACGAATTTTACCCATTGCTATAGGTTCAGGATCAAGATCGACCCCATAAGCTTCGCAATTCTTATCCTGCTCTACCCACTTGCATGACATAGCACCGGTTCCACAAAAGTCTTCTCTGAAAATGAAAGGAGAATGCCCATAGAAGCGTTTATATTCATCGTGCATGAACGATACTTCGCCCTCAGCATTTTGTACTGATCGCTCGTAATAGTCATACTTCTGTTCCAGAGTGAGTTGAGATTTCAAGCTACTTCCTTTTCAATAAAAATTCGCATTGGGTGTTTATTTGAGACAAGATTCATAAGAACCTGTTTTACTACTCTTTTTTTAATTTCATCAATGTCCCATATTAGCTGCGCTTCGGGACCATTAATATTAGATAACTCGATGACTTCTCGACCTCTCAATACGACCTTTTTGACCTCATTGATCTCATCCCATTTCATCTTAACCCGAAGATGCTTATGGAAAGGAGGGACATCAAGTGTTTTAACAGCATGAATGCCCTGAAATGTAATTTCAAAGTAATCGTCTGTTGAACGCCTCAGTCTGAAAAGAACTGGTATAAGGATGGCCAACACCAGCGGGTGTTTCATCAAAAACTCAACTTCAGGATTATCAAAAACTAAGGCGCCAATGCGATCACTTGGTTTCTCTACCTTAATC
The DNA here is from genome assembly GCA_020048985.1 of Halobacteriovorax sp. GTDB lineage: Bacteria > Bdellovibrionota > Bacteriovoracia > Bacteriovoracales > Bacteriovoracaceae > Peredibacter. The sequence goes on from JAIFLR010000099.1 coordinate 9,813, forward strand.
TTCTTGGCATGAAAATCGCTCAGTACTTTGCTTTTCTCTAAAGCGAATAGTGCTAAAAGAAAGAGTAACCAGGTCCATCGAGGCTTTTTCTGATCAAAATGCCAAACTTGCGCCAAGGCTTCCGCCTTCTCTGAATCAGTAAGCTTCTTAAGATTTTCAAGCCGAGGCTCCGGGGATTTTTTTACTTTCTTCGGAGGAAGCACCATTATCTCTGGTTCGCTCCCCGAATCGGGGAGCTCATCCAGTTTTATTTTCTTTTCATTATCCATGAAAGCGTTGAGTTATTTTTTTGCCATTTTCAGCATATCATTCAGGATATGTACTGATTCTTCGATCACAGCATCTTTACGAAGAGTCTTAGCGAACTCTTCAAATTTTTCTTGATTCGCCTTCTCTTTGCTTGCGCTCAGATCTGTAACGACAAGTTTCTCGTTCTCAAGTTCTTTTTTGAAAATGTCTGTTTTTTCACGAATCTCTTTTCTTTCTTTTTCAAAATCGACCAGGGTCAAAGAGCGTTTTGTTCTGTCTTTCTGCTCTTTGTACCATTTCATCGCATCGTTTAGATGAGCGAATTTAGGGTCTTTTTTTACACGAACAACACTGTTTGCTCGAAGGGATTTTAAATCAAACTTGCTCTTCCATTTCTGGAATGGAACCGCCTTCACTTCTCCCCAAGGAATTGAGTAATCAAGGAATTTTTCTCCAGACTCAAGATGTGAAAACTGATCTGGTAAAATAATATCAGGAGTCACACCCTTGTACTGGGTAGAACTTCCATTCACTCGGTAGAATTTTTGAATAGTAATTTTCAGAGCTCCCAGTGGTGAATAAGATTTCGCCATCGGTGAAACGTATCCATCAAGGTCAACCACCGCTTGAACAGTACCTTTACCATGAGAGAATTCGCCACCCACGATCACGGCGCGGCCGTAGTCCTGAAGAGCTGCCGCCACAATTTCTGAAGCAGAAGCTGAAAAGCGGTTAATCAAAACGATTGTTGGTTTTTGAAAATCAATGGTTGAGTCTGTATCTGAGAGGATATCAACAGCACCTGTATGAGCTTTGACCTGAACGATTGGACCTTTCTCAATGAAGAGACCCGAGATCATACGTGCATCTTCAAGTGCCCCACCACCGTTATTACGTAAATCAACGATAAGACCTTCAACGCCTTCTTTATTAAGGCGCACGATTTCTTTTCTCGTATCATCAGTCACGTTTCTTCCAGCGCGGTCATTGAAGTCACGGTAGAATTTAGGAATATTGATGTAGCCTATTTTGGTTTTAACAGGACCAAGCTCAAGGACAGTGCCTTTTACATATGATTCATCGATTTCAACCACATCACGAATGATAGGGACGACTTTAACCAGACCATTTGGTTTTTTGATAGTGAGTCGTACTTCAGAACCTTTTTTACCACGGATCAGTTTAACAGCATCACGCAGACTCATATCTACAACATCAACTGGCTCTTCTTTGCCCTGGCCGACTTTCAAAATAATATCTTCGGCTTCAACTTCTTTGGTTTTCCAAGAAGCAGAACCAAGAACAATTTTTTCTACTTTGATGTAAGCATTATCTTCGCGAAGAATTGCCCCAATCCCTTCAAGCTTCCCTGACATGTCGATGTCGAAGTCTTCTTTTTCTTCAGGAACGAGGTAATTCGTATGAGGATCAAAAACTTTTGTGATCGCATTGTAAAACTTATCGAGCTTATCCGAATGCTTTTCGTTCACAAGGCGAGCGAAAATCTTTTTATAACTCTTGAGCACCTTAGCGCGAGCTTCTTTTTCTATTTCAACGTCCGATAGTTTTTTCTCCATCGTAGGTTTTTTCTTATTGCCCTTGGCGTCTGTTGCCAAGCCGTTCTGCTCTTCCTTCATATCGACAATTCGGCTCATGACTTCATACTTCATGAGTTTGCTCCAATGAGCATAGAGTTCTTTTTCGCTCGCCGGAAAATTTCTCTTCTTCGGATCAGTTTCGATTGATTCCGCAGTTTTGTAATCAATGGCCTTTGTTAATACACCTTCAATGTGCTTTTCGATCTGGCCAATGCGTTTATTAATCAATTCAGAACTACTATTCAAAATCGCAAGATCTCCCGACATCAACATGTCATCGAATTCACGTTTTGATTTCTCTAGTAGTTTAACATCTGACTGAAGAAGAAATTGTTTTCCGAAATCCAGTCTTTCTAAATAAACTTTGAAAGCATTTTCAGAAAGAGCATTATCAATCTGTTTATTTGAAAGATGCATATTCTCTAAAGCACCTTTCAAAATATTTCCAAGAACCACTTCTCTTGTGAAGCGTGGTTTAGTGGAGATCAAACTTCCAAGTACTGAAGGTTCAGGAAGCTCAGAAGTCTTCTTATCCTTTTGGGCATAAGCAGACTGAGCGAGTAACAACATACTTAACATTAGAACAGGGGATTTCATGAAACCTCGATTTAGACTCAAGATAATAGATTCATCTATTTTCTACTCATGAGGCTTGAGAGGCAATCTTTTTAGAGCAAGAATTTTTGAAATATGACTCAGAATCTTTTGGACAACTCATCAAGGAAAACAGTGATCTCCTGACTCTTCTTATCATCTTTCTCACAGATCTCCTGCCACTCACCTTTCATTTTAAGGCGAAGCGTTACCGTACACTCTCCGTCCTTACTTGGGATCTCATATTGGCAGCGCAAGAAGCGTGAAGCAAACTCACGATCGAGTCTTGCCGCTTCCCGTCCGGCTATCTTTTTGATGGACTCATCATCCTTGTATTTTAGACGCAGGAAGAAATCTTGATTCGCGGTTCTCTCTAACAAGTAGGTCTTCTTATCGCTGGGAATTTCGACACTGAAAAGTACGGTCTGTGATCTGAGATCTGCATTGCTTTCAGGCAATGGCTGCTCAGAATATTGGGCCATCACATGAGATGAAAGGGTCAAAAATAATATGAAGGCAAATGGCATAATTTCCTCAAATGTTAGCGCCATCATCTCATGGCCTTAATGACTTTCAAAGAAAAGCTTAATACTATCAATCCATGCTTTACTCCCTAATCAGACCCCTACTTTTCACCCTGGCACCGGAAACGGCCCATGACCTGACGCTTTCAGTAGCACGCTTGAGTCCTGCCCTAGGAAGGTTGTCGGGAACTGAAACCTCCAGTCGGCTGTCGCTCAATGTGGGATCAAATACCTGGAAGTCACCCATCGGACTGGCCGCTGGTCTGGATAAAAATGCAGAAGCTCTCGCTTTTTTTGCCCTTCAGGGCTTTGGTTCTTTGGAGTGCGGAACTATAACCCTTCGTCCCCAACTGGGGAACGCCAAGCCGCGAATGTTTCGCTACCCTCAGGAACAAAGCCTAAGAAATGCCATGGGCTTTCCCAATGAAGGTCTGTTGCACATAGCTCCACGACTTGAAGCTTTCGAGCGAACTTTGCCGGTTGGTGCCAATATCGGAAAAAATAAGGAATCCACACCTGAAGAAAGTATTGAAGAGCTGAGTATCATGATGGCAACTCTGGAAGACGATGTTGATTATTTTGCCATCAACGTCTCCTCACCTAATACTCCAGGACTGCGGGCGCTTCAAGAAAAGTCATACCTGACTGAGCTTTTCACTGAATTAAAATCCGTTTCCAAAAAAGATCTTTTTCTTAAAATTGCTCCTGATCTGGATGATTCGAAGGTTATCGAACTGACCCAGCTTGCGGCTTCCCATAAGTTAACCGGCCTCATCGCCACCAACACCACCATCATGCCTGAGCGAGGTATCGGTGGAGTTTCAGGTGTTCTTTTGAGAGAGAGGGCCAGAAAAATCAGGAAGCTCATTCTGGATCAACAAACGCCACTGGAACTAATCGGTGTCGGCGGAATGACAAATTTTCAGGATATAAAAGATTTCTGGATGGATGGAGGCAAAGCGGTTCAGCTCTATACCGCTTATGTTTATCAGGGGCCTGAGCTGCTAAAAAATCTTAACCGTGAGATGCTGAATATTTTAGATCAAAATAAACTCAAAGATCTCACCGGATTTTTTGCTCTTGATTTGAAAGATCGTCAGAAAATCTTGAGTTAACCAGCGTAGTGTTCGCAGTTTTTATCCACATTCTTTTCAATGTAATCAATAATCATGTCTGCAATATCCAGACCCGTTGAATTTTCTATTCCCTGAAGACCAGGAGAAGAATTCACTTCTAAAACTAATGGGCCTCTTGCTGAACGCAGAAGATCCACACCCGCGACATTCAATCCTAGCGCCTTGGCGGCATTGACTGCAACTCGCCCCTCTTCCTCTGAAATCTCTACTTGTATTGCCGTTCCACCTCGATGAAGATTCGAGCGAAACTCTCCGTCCTTGGCCTTTCTCATCATACTTGCCACGACTTTATCACCAATCACAAATGCACGAATGTCACATCCATTACTTTCTTTAATAAATTCCTGAACAAGAAAATGCGCCTTCATCTGACGAAGTCCATCGATCACTGATTCAGCTGCTTTCGGTGTTTCGGCCAGAATCACGCCCTTACCTTGAGTTCCCTCAATGAGTTTAATCACGCAAGGAGCACCACCTACCATCTCAATTAATTTCCCGGTCATCTTAGTTGAGTGTGCGTAACTTGTAGTGGGAAGACCAATTCCTGATCTTGAGAGAATCTGCAGACAACGAAGTTTATCTCGCGAACGAGTAATGGAAGTTGATTCATTCAATGAATAGCTGCCCATCATTTCAAACTGCCTTAAGATAGCAGTCCCATAAAAAGTAATACTGGCCCCAATTCGGGGAATGATGGCATCAAATTGATTTAAGGATTGATCTCGTAAATGAACCATCGGTTTTGCCGAAGTGATGTTCATGTAACAACTCAGTGGATTCACCACTTGAACTTCATGTCCGCGAGCAAGTGCTGCCTTCACTAAACGATGAGTGGAGTAAATGCGTGGGTTACGCGAAAGAATACCTATCTTCAAGCCAGACCATCCTTGATCGGAAATTTCTTATATTTTACTCTTTAAGTTTATTTTTTAACACTTTTATGAGCTCGCTTAGCCATTCTGGATATTGTTCTTCGTAATAAAGATCACAATCCAAGCGTGGAACCATAGGATTCCCGCCAGATCTGGACAAGTACTCGTCAAAATCTTTTCCGCACTGGCAAAAATGCGGATAGTAATTATCTCCCAACCCCAGAACCGCATAATTCACATGAGACAGTTCAAGCTCATCATTGAATTTTAAATAACTCGCCCATTCTGAGGCATTATCGGGTGGCTCACCATCACCGTAAGTACTGGTGACGATAATCACATAATCCATATCATGAATACTTTCTGGATCAACGCTTCCCATATCTCTTACGGACGAATCAAATCCAGCACTGGAAAGACTCTCACCGATAACGTTGGCCAGATTCTGGGCATTTCCTGTTTGGGAGCCAAACAGGATATTTATTTGTGCCATCGTTATCTGCGGTAAATTTTCACTGCTTCATAACCAGCTTTTTTAATCGCTGCTTTTATTTCAGCATCTGAAAGTTTTTTTCCTTTCACTTCCACAAACTGCGCCTTCTTGTTTTCAACACTCACCAGAATGTTCTCTGCTTTTTCAGTCGCAGTGAGCTCCTTAGTAATGGCTTCTACGCACATCCCGCACGTCATACCAACCACATCCACCTCTACCTTAGCTGCAAAAGCGCTAAGACTCAGGGCCAGGGCCGCAATAATGAATGAAATTCTCATGGGTTATCTCCTAAATAAAGGACGTAGTTTTTACAAGTTTACTGGTTTATCGAGTCCGTATTATAGACGATGAGTTACGCTTCGTGTATACCCTGCAGTATGAAAAAAGTCGTTTGGGACCGTCTTGGTATCGCTTTTTCTTCGGCGTGCGTTGTTCACTGTATTATAGTGGCATTCGTGCCGCTTTTTTTACCGGTCCTCTCTCAGTATACCCACTCATCTTGGGTACACGTATTTGTTCTAGCAACCATGCTGATCACAACCCCCTTCGCCTTTGTTCCAGGTTATAAAAAACATGGCCTTACATGGATTCTCACCACTGCCTTAACCGGCCTGCTGCTCGTTTTTCTGGGGCTTATAATTGAAGACAAAGTTTCTGATCAAATTAGCCACGGGATTTCGATCATGGGAAGTCTGTTATTAGTGATTGCTCACGCTAAAAATATTCAACATTCTCGTCGCCATCGTCATGCTCATGGACACAGTCACCATCAGTGCTGCTAACTTCTATCTCTTAAAAACCTGACCAGTATCATGTTCTCCGCAACCCGCTGTGGGCTATAAAACCGCCATATCTTAACGGGGGCCTTTCATGAATCTATTACTTCTTCCTCTTATTGGTCTTTTATCTGCTCACGCTGCAGTCCCAACGGAGCTGATGGAAGTTGTGAGGAAAAATTGTCGTCAAGGCATTATCGAAAGCTCCCCTCGCTCACATTTGAAGTCAGGATTTTCAGAACAAGATCGTGCTGAATTTTTGGTAGAAACTCCTTCCAAGATGATCCGAAATATTAAAGTCATGGAAGAAAAAAAATTAAACTCCGCCAATTTAGCGGTTGCACCTTGGTCAGATTCTTATTGGCCACTTTATCAAGGTGCTATTGGGAACAGATATAATGACCCCCAATTTGCTTTTGAAACCTGGAAAGATTCATTTGACTACATTACCAAAAACTCCGCTTCAAAGTTGATCAAAAAAAAGCAATTTGCTTTACTCTCTCCAGCTGAAAAATATGATTTCTTACTGCACTTACCGACTGGCGGGTTGACTCAAAGCAACTGGAGTGAAGGTAAATACTATTTTGATGAAAGTGGAAGTGTTGAAACTTGGATGGGTCTCTGTCACGGTTGGGCCGCGGCCAGCATTATGATGCCTGAACCAAAAAAAATAGTTGAAGTCCGTACAGCTGAAGGAAGCATCCCTTTTTTCCCGTCGGATATCAAGGCCCTAGCGACTCTGATTTGGGCCAAAGGTCAATTTAATAACCGCTTTGTGGGCGGGCGTTGTAACCAAAAAGATCCTTCAACTGATCCAATGGGAAGACCAAACGATCAAGAATGTTTAGACAATAATCCTGGAACTTGGCACATGGCAATTGTGAATCAGATTGGCCAATTTAAGCGCTCGTTTGTGATGGATGCCACTTATGACTACGAAGTCTGGAATCAACCCATCAGTGGTTATAGTATTCAGTATTACAACCCACTGACAAAAACGAACGCTGCTAACCTGACCGGAGCAATCGTCACAAGAAAAGAATTCAAAAACGATCCGAGATCAAAAGTCAGAGCGCCAAAATCCACTCACGTTGTAGGTGTGAAGATGAGTGTTCGGTACGTGGTTGAAACTTCGCCCTCAACTGAAGAGAATCAAACAACGGCAATCAAAACCGTTAAATACGAATATGACCTCGAGCTGGATAAAGATCTTAATATCATCGGTGGCGAATGGTATTCGGATAACCATCCTGATTTTTTATGGGTTCCGGATAAAACTTCTTTCCCAGGAACCGATGGCGACAGCGATATTTTTGATAAAACCATTAACTTAGGTGCCGTTAATAGCGAAGTTATTGAGTATGCGAAAATAAATGCCCAGAATGAAATTCCATTTGGCCCGATCGTAAGAATTTTGGTCGATCAGTCCCAAGGAAACTAGAAGGCTCCTGCTGGTCTTTCTGGCGAATATATCGGAAAATTAAATTTCTTAATATAATCGCCAGGGACCTCAATTGTCGAAGTTGTTACTTTTCTTAATCGTCCTCTCTTCGTCTGTTTACGGTGAAGAGGTGAAAAAGCCACTCCCACTCTGGGAAGTGGGTCTTGGTCTTCTTCCCTTCAGAGCAGATCACTATCGAGGCTCCCCCCAACACAAATGGTACTCCCTGCCTTTTCCTGCCTTCATTGTCCGCGGAAAAAACGTGGAAGCAGAAAATGGTTATATTCGAAAACATATAGCCCGAATTTCAAGTGATCTAGTTCTGGATTTAAGCTTCAATCTGGGGCTTAACGTAAATAGTGATGCCGATGATTTAAGAAAAGACATGCGGGATCTGGATCCCACTTTTGAGCTTGGCCCCATTCTTCGCTACTATTGGTGGAAATCCAAAGACGAAAAACATTTCCTTAACCTTGAAATGCCCTTTCGCGCGGTCTACGCCACCGATCTAACCTATATTGAACATGTTGGTTATTATTCCATTCCTTATCTCAATCTTCTTTCCAAAGGCACTGACAGCACTTGGGGCTGGGGTTCAGAAATTTCGGTTGGCCCTCAGTACGGCTCTACAGGCTTTCATAATCGTTTTTATGCTGTTGATACCCAAGACACTACCGAAGAAAGAAACTACTACCATTCTCGAAGGGGCTATTCCGGTGTTCAACTAGTGGCAACAGTTAACAAACGAATTGGTGATGTTGTGATCTTGCCATTCATCAGATACGACTTTCTAGACGGTGCCGTTTACAACGACAGCCCCCTTTATAAAAATGCGCACTATACTTTTTTTGGCGTGGGACTTGTTTGGTACTTCTCTCACTCTAAAGACGTGCAGACTGCTCCGACCATGGTGAGATAAGGTAAAAAAAAAGCCACCCGAAGGTGGCTTTCAAATAACAAATGTAATTTTTGATTACGCTTTTTTGCCGTATTTTTTGTTGAAACGATCAACACGACCTTCAGTATCCATAACACGCTGAGTACCAGTGTAGAATGGGTGAGATCCAGAAGAAATATCTACTTTAAATAGTGGATACTCTTTTCCAGCAACAGTGATTTTATCTGTTGTCTTGATTGTTGATTTAGTGATGATTTCGAAGTCACAAGAAACGTCTTTGAAAACAACATCTCTATAGTCAGGGTGAATACCTTTTTTCATATGCATATCCTTATAGTGAACAAATAGTACTAAAATTAAGTTCCAGCAATTTACCTAGGGGTGCGCTCACTGTCAACGAAGAAAATTATTTCTTCCCTGCGGCAAGAACAATACTAGCGAGCTCAGCCTCGGTCATCTTTTCAATGACTTTGGGGTCACGTTTATCCTCTGGAAGGTTAATGTTCTTGGTTCCAACCTTGATGTAAGGACCATATTTTCCGTCCAAAACCTGGGCTTTTTTCTTCAATTTGGCCACCAGACCAAAGTCTTTAAGGACTTTTCCGCCTCTGCGAGAAGCATTTTTCTCTTCGTTCAAAAGCTCTAGCCCACGTTTGAGATCGATGGCAAAAAGATCGTCCTCTTTTTTGAGTGAACGAAAATTGCCGTCATGCATCACATAAGGTCCAAAGCGGCCATTATTGG
>JAIFLR010000092.1 GCA_020048985.1 Halobacteriovorax sp.
TTTATCCTTATTCGGGATATAGGGATCAGAAAAATGCATCAGATCTTTATAAGTTTTATCGCTGATGCCAGAGGCGACACACAGTGCGGAGTTGGTCTCACCTGGAGTATCACAGATAGCACCTGGGGATCTCAGTATTTTGTCCATCTCATTCATCGCCTTAAAACCAAGATCAACTGATAATGTCAGATCTTTACTTCTTAAATATTTGGAGACTCCGGTTTCTTCCCAAGCAGCTGAAGAAATCATTCCGGAAGGAGTTTCTAAAAATATTTTTTCTAAAGTTTTTCCAGAATTGGGTCTATCTACTTTTTCCAGCAGACTCATGAGATCTTTTTCATTTGAAAAAGACATTCGTCCTCTGGACGATGAGGTCAGAAGGCACAACTTGTCGGCCAGAGGGTCATTATCTTCTTTAATGAGCTTATTCATGACTTCACCCGACTGGCAGGCATGAAGGACGGCACCAACCTGGTAGCGGGCAGACAGTTTTCGCAAGTAAGAATAAACCTCATCGGCCGTTGGCTCATCTGCATTAAAATGAAACTTCACAGTACCATCATCTGCTTTGGAACCATGGGCCCCAAAAACAACCAGTAATTCAGGGCCTTTAAAAGTATTGGCCGCCACTAAATTTTTTAGCTTCTGTAGCCCATCAACTACAATACACTTCTTTCCACCCACCATGGAGGTTTGGGGATTAAGAAGTTTGCGGTTTTTGAAGGCACCATTGTCATCATTTTTGGCGCCACTTACGACCACACATTCCGCGCCCAAAAGGGTGCTACTAAAGGAGACCAGCAGGTAAAAAAGAAGGTGTTTCATGCTAGTTCATATCGGACTTTTACGTCTTTTCTTAAGGTTAAGCCCTCCTTTTTTCGGTCTTTTGGAATAATAGTATCAGCTATTTAGCTTCCAAACTTGTCCTCAGCATGGTAATTATGCCCTAAGAAACACAACATCTAGTCTAGGTCTACATTATGAAATGTCCCTACTGCTCGGCCGAAGATACCAAAGTCTTAGATTCTCGTAACTCTGAAGAAGGTTGCGTGATTAGACGTCGAAGAAAATGTGAAACTTGTCAAAAGCGTTTCACTACTTTTGAAACCGTCGAACTTTCTATGCCGATGGTAATCAAACGCGATGGGCGACGCGAGCCTTATAACAGAGAAAAAATTAATCACGGTATCCAAAAATCCTGTGAAAAACGACCAATCTCAGCAGTTCAAATTGAGCGCATCATCAATAATATTGAGAAAGCCATCCTGGATATTTCGGATAAAGAAATTCATTCCAAAGATGTCGGTAATCTCGTGATGATGTATCTTCGCCATTTGGACCCTGTCGCCTATGTACGTTTTGCGGCAGTCTACAGAAAATTCCAAGACGTAGAAGAGTTCGTAAATGAACTTAAGCATGACGAGCACAATCAGTTTAAAATAGCACCATCATTGCAGAAGGATGACACCCGTGAGTACTAAGCGCGAGGCACGTGAGTTTTGCCTTCAATTTCTTTACCATTTTCAATTACCGGCCTTCATAGAGCAAAAAAATGAAATGAGCTCTATTGATATTTTCACTCGTATGCAGGAGTTTAAGCAGACTTTAGGGATAGAGCTATCCTCTGAAGGCCAGGCTTATGTTGCAACATTGGTGAAAGGCATTCTTAAAGAACAAAAAGATGTCGAAGAAATTCTGGTCAAATATTTAAAGAACTGGAAACTCTCACGAGTTTCCAAAATAGAGCACACGATTTTCATGATGGCGATTTATGAACTTAAGTTCCATCCTGAAGTTCCAGGCAAGGTTGTTATTAACGAAGCAATTGAACTAGGAAAGAAATATTCGACAAAGGAATCAGCTGGTTTCTTGAACGGTATTCTCGATAGCATCTACAAACAAGAATTAAAACGTAATGACTGATCTTCTGGCCCAGGTTACTCCACTTACGAAAGGTATTATCTGGATCACCAGTGGAGGGATCACGTCTCAAAACAATTTCTACAAAGAGATTGATTATCTATTGAATGGGCTCCTGACAGCTACACTTAATTCCACCCCTGAAACGACCCACGTTCTACTAAGCGAAAACTTTGGAACCAACTTCTACGTTCTAGCGGGAGTGATTGAAGAGACACACCTGAAAAACTACATGGAACTGGTGAAGCCGCATCTTTTGGATGAGGACCGTGTTTTGTTAATTGACGAGAGAGACTCCTTCAAAAACTTGAAAAAGTCTCTCCCTACTGAACTTCAAAATAAGATTCAGACGATTCAATAAGCTATAGCGAGATTATTTTTGTCGTTTTCAGATCGTAAGTAACCCATCTCTCAAATATGTTTCCTTCTCTATCAACTGTATAAAGTTTCCCACTGCCATCCATGAAATAGTTAGAGCCCAATTTAGACATGGCCTGAATTCTCAAGCTTACAGGCAGTGCAGGCATTTTAAGCGAACCATCGATGCCAACAGTGTAGATCATCCCAGTAGTATCAACGAAGTAGTTTCCGCCCTTCTTAACAATGATGCCTACTCTATCTTGTTTCTTATTCAGAATTTTCCCATCTGCTGTGACAGTGTAGAGGACTCCTCGATTAGTCATAAAGTAATTCCCACCATAAGTTAAAATGTCTGCTGTTTTCAAACCTTCAACAATTGCCTGGACATACTTCCCTTCACTTGTAGCAACGAAAAACTCATCAGCATCGTTGGCAAAATAATTTCCACCAAACTTCGTTGCTGACTTAATCCGTTCATCATTCTCAATTAGATTCACGTAGCCAAGATTATCAATTCCATAGAACGAGCCATTATCCCCAATGAAATAATTGGTACCTTTTCCTATGACCTGCTTAGGAAGCATTTCATACTTTCTAAAAAGCATTCCACGCTCATCGACAGTGACAAGAACGTTTGTGTCTTCAACTAAGTATTGGCCGCCCTTAACGGTAACTCGTCCCACGGGAGTGTAGTGGCCAAAATCATAAACGTAGCCACTGGCATCGACTGATAAGGTGATTCCATTTTCTAAAACAAAATATGATTGAGAAAATGCACTAAAAGAAAGAGAAGCAATTACGGCGAAAAGAATCTTTTTCATCACAGAGTCCCCCTGTTATTAAAACCTGCGGCGGACTATACTCAAAGCGTTTATGCTTTTCCACAATGGTCATGTAAGTTTATTAATACTCTTCCAACGCCCTGAATGGCCTTGTGTTTCCTTAAGGTGACTCTACATGCTGAATGACTGCGTAATTGAATTGCTGACGAGCGTACAAAAAAAAAGGGCCCTTTCGGGCCCCGATGATATCAAATTAAATTGAAAGGATTTTAGTATCTTTAAGGTCGTGACCCTTCATCTCTCTTTCATAAATCGCTCCCGTAGTATCAACCACAAATAATCGTCCTTCTTGATCAAGGAAATAATTCTGGCCAACCTTAGTGATGGTAGCGATTTTTAAGTTCATAGGAAGAACCGGAAGGTAGAGAAATCCTTCCTCAGAAACTGTGTAGATCGCATTAGTTGAATCGATAAAGAAATTACCGCCCATCTTTTTAATCAGCCCGGTTTTCGTTTCCGCTTTCGAATAAACGAATCCGTCCTTGCTTACTGTGAAAATCACACCTTTATTCGTTTGGAAATAAGTCCCACCCAAAGTTGTTATCTCAGCAGGATTCAGTCCTGGAATAGTCGTCTTAAAATAATTACCTTTTGAGTTCAAGGTATAAAGATCAACCAGAGGCTTCTTGTCATCCGGCTTTACGGTGAAAAAGTTTCCACCAAATCCAGAAGATTTTTTAGTCGCAGCTTCCTTATCATACTTATAGAAAAATCCAGCAGCATCAAAGGTATACAATGTTCCATTGTCCGCGATGATATAATTGTTCCCCTTACCCTTTAGCTTCGAAGGTGCTTTCTCATCTTTTCGGTAGAGAAATCCCTTATCATCAATTGAGATCAGTTTTCCTTCTTCTGCCAGGAACTGACCACCGGTCAGAGTTACTTTATAAGGAAGAATGAAATGACCGAAGTCATAAACAAACGCTGCTTTATCAGTCGTGAGTGTAACTCCATTACCCAAAATCATATAAGACTGGGCTTGGCCATTAAGTGCTAATAACAGGCTTCCCAGCGCCAGGATCTTTTTCATAAAACTCCTTAAAGAGACAATTGAATTTCTAAACTGGAAGGAATATAGACTATTTACCGACGCTTTGCCACGGCGCGTAAAAACTTTACTCGAAGGCAAAAAAAAGGCCCTCCGAAGAGGGCCTAAGTACTTAATATTGAAGTAAGTCCCTGGCGGCAACCAGGATCCGGTTCATGTCCGGAAGTGTCGCCCTCTCTAGAATTCGGTTAAATCCAACCGGCGTAAAGGTAGAACCCACTCGTTTCACAGGAGCATCAAGGTACTCAAAAGCGCGCTCATTAATCACACTGACAAGCTCACCACCAAAACCTGCAAAGACTTTATCTTCGTGAACAACAAGAGCACGATGAGTTTTCTTAACCGTAGCTATGATGGCATCGTAATCAAGAGGATTTAATGAACGAAGATCAAGCACTTCAACGTCAAAACCTTCTTTGGCCAAAGCTTCAGCAGCTTCAAGCGAGAAGTGAACAGTGTTGCCGTACGTGATGATTGATAAATCTTTTCCTTCACGACGAATACGGGCCTTACCAAAAGGAACTTCGAAATCTTCAGGAACTGGTGTCATAGCGAATTTAGCGTTATAGAGAGCTTTAGGTTCAAGGTACACAGTTGTTCCGCGTGAGCGCATAGCAGTTCTCAAAAGACCGGCAGCATCGTCAGCGAAAGCTGGAACGACTACACGGATACCAGGAAGAGTACATAGAGTACCTTCTAAGTTTTGTGAGTGATATAAACCACCACCGATGTATCCACCAGAAGCCAAACGGATAACTAAGTTTGGAGAGAAAGCACCATTACTTCTCCAGTAATCGTGTGATGTCTCAACCATTTGCTCCATAGCAGGCCAGAAGTAATCAGCGAATTCAGCGCCTTCAACAACGATACGGATTTTGTCATTGAAGCGAGACATTCCGTTACCTGTACCGAGGATGAAATCTTCAGCAATCGGTCCGTTGAAAACACGCGATTTGCCAAATTCCTGCTGCATACCTTTAGTAACGTTGAAAATCCCACCCTTCTCTTTATTGGCCACGTCTTGTCCCCAGATATATGTATCTGGGTTATGACGAAATTCCGCTTTAAGAGTTCCATTAAGAGAATCGATGAATTTCATCGGCTCACCAGAGAAGTCATGAGTTCCATCAGTATATTTCTGGGGAACGTAAGCTTCTGGAACAACAAAATCAAAAATTGATTCAGGCGAAGGATTCGGAGCTTTCACTGCCTTTGAGTGAGCATCTAAAAGTGTCGCTTTGGCTTCGGCTTCAATTTTTTCAATATCTTTTTGAGTGAAGATTTTGGCTTTAATCAAATCCTCTTTGAATTTTGGTAGAGGATCCTGAGCTTTGGCATCTGCACGCTCTTTCTCATCTCGGTACCACTCATGGTTATCAGAGTTCGAGTGGTTCCCGATACGAACGCACATCGCATGAACGATTACAGGCTCAGATTTTTTCAGAGCATGCTCACGGGCCGTGATCATGGCATTCATTGAATCAAAAATATCTTTACCGTCACACTTGATGATTTTTAAATTAGGGAAACCAACAAAGTTATCACAAACCATCTCATTTGAAGTTTGGTCACATTTTGGTACTGAAATACCATAGCCATTATCTTGAAATACAAAAACCACAGGTAGTTTTTCTCTGTCCGCTCCATTGATGGCTTCATAACAATAGCCTTCAGAAACAGAAGATTCACCTTGAGAAGAAAACGAAACACCTTTGTGCTTATAAGTTTTCATCCCACGAGCAACACCTACAGCGTGAAGAGTGTGGTTACCGGTACAAGAAGAAACGTTATGGATATTCCACTCAGGCTTAGCAAAGTGGTTAGACATGTGGCGACCACCAGAAGCTAAATCAGTCGCCTTTGAAATACCATTGAGAATAAGTTCTTCAGCTGTCATTCCAGCAGACAAAGCAGTCAGCATGTCACGGTAGTAAGGGAAAAGATGATCCGCATTTTTGTCAAAGACCTGCCCAATCGCTAATTGGATACCATCATGGCCAGCGTAAGGTGCGTGGTAAGACCAACCAAGAGCTTGCTTCAAGTAATTTGGTGCACGCTCATCAATCATGCGGCCGAGAATGAGAAGGTTTAACCACTTCTCTAGTGTCTTCTTATCAGTTTTCTTGATGTCGTGATGTTTGACGATTTTTAAACTCATAGATTCTCCAACTCCAGCTTAGGATAGCTTATTAAAATCATTAAAAAAGTTTGGTCACCATAGGTACCATAAAGGGCATTTGAGGGCAACGAATTGAAGTTGTTTTGACGCAAGACAAACTATCTTAAGTATTGGATATGCCTTACTCCCCTAAAAAAGCCACTCCCCATTCCTTAAACATAGTCTCATGCCTGATGAGCGTCTTTGGACGAATCTCTACCGAATCTAAAACCGGAAATGGGATAACTTGTGGCTCATCAACATCTGGTTCTTTTCGGTGAGGGATCATGACGTAGAGGCTGCGAGTAAAATGCACCTGCTCCAGATTGGTTGAGAGGGGCAGAACTTGATCGAGCTGCTGGTTGTATTGAGGGTAAATACAATAAAAAGGATAGACCGGTAGCTTCACTTTCCAATGCTCTTCAAAATCCTGCAGAGCGATCGCCGGAAACTTCATTTCTTTTAAGTCACCAAGCATCCACTTAATCGCTTCATCTCGAGTGGCACACAGACCTCTTTCAAATTGCATCTTCTCTTTTGGCAAACGAATATCATAAAACAAATAATCGTAATGGATGTCTTCCACTTCAAAACGATCCTTGTTAACAATTTTGCCTTTCCACGTATTTTTCTCATCTAAAGAGGGAGTGGTGGCAAGGAAACTCAACTCTGCTGCCGGAAAACTCAGTGAGAACTTTTTTTCTTCATGGATACTTTCAACATAGATGTTTGGTTTGCCGGCATAAACATTACCTTGACCATCGTAATGCTGACCGTTCATGCCGGGGTAGGTTCCCGAATTTGACCAGGCCCCTGGATAATGTAAGTTTGGATAATACATGTTTCCCTGATACGCCCACCAAGGCATAGGGGTTGGCTGGTAAACAGCAGGAGGGAAATTGGCAAACCAATTCGGAAAAGGCCGGTAATTCTGATACCCCTGACAAAGAACACAATCTGCCGGTGGAGTCTGAAAATGTTGAATACAGCTGTAGCCTAAGTTTTGATCCCAAACTCTGATTTGATTTGGACCACAATTCATAATGGCCGAAGAGAATACGTTCAAGCTGAACATCAAACTGAGAACAGAAATGAGAATTTTCATTTTCCCTCCATTTTGACCTGCAGCTGTTCTACGTTTTTATCCACTTTTATTCTTTTTAAAAATTCGCACCCTTTTTCATCTGAGGCCCTGATTTGATAATTACCTGGCTTAAGATAAAATTGAAAAGTTCCTCCGACCGGAACCTCGGTGTGCATCAAAAGCAGCCGTTCTTTATATTCATCTTTATCAAGTGAGACCCAGACCATCGCCGTGCCTGAACACTCTTTAGGAGAAATGACACTTCCCTTCACGCCAGAAGCACCCCAACTTGGAAAACTAACAAAAGTGAATAGAATGAGCGCGGCTTTCATCCTTTATCTATCGGCATATTTCAGAAAGGCTATTAGGGCCACTTATCCGACAAGGCCAGTCAGGAATAATCTCTGAGCTTTTCCTTGATAAACTTCAAGTCTCTAACTTAAACTGCCGAAAACTCATACATAAACTTTTGACGGAGCTTAATATGGCCAAGACTGTAGGCGAAGGCTTTTTCGCAGATCCACGGATCAAAGAAGCAAAGAAACTCATTCAAGATGCTCTTAAAGAACATCAAAAACAAATTACTGGCGTCAAACCAGGAAATCCCGAACTCAAAGAAAGCTACGATGCGCTTTTAAAGAATATGGGAGAATACCGCGGTGGGGCCCTCTTTTATAATTATCTCGGAACCGGAATTGGTAATGGCCCACTTGTGGAACTTGCTGATGGATCGGTTAAATATGATTTCATCACAGGGATTGGCGTTCACTACATGGGACACTCACATCCAGGGGTGATCGATGCGCAAATCACCGGAGCCATTTCTAATACAGTAATGAACGGTCACCTTCAGCAAAACGTTGATAGTGCTAAATTGATTGAGCTGATTTCAAAACAGGCATGTAAAAACGGAGCAGAGGTAAAAAACGTTTTCCTTACAACTTCTGGTGCCATGGCCAATGAAAATGCCTTTAAAATGATATTCCAAAAACGTTATCCGGCCGCGCGCTTTTTTTCTTTTGAAAAATGTTTCTCTGGAAGAACTCTCGGCATGGCGTGGGTTACTGATAAAGCAGCTTATAGACAGGGTTTACCAAAAACGATTGATGTAGATTATATCCCGTTTTACTGTGCAGGAGATCATCAAGGGTCAATTGATCTAGCTGTAAAAGCGATGAAGAAAGCCATCACACGTTTTCCAGGTCAGCATGCCGGCTTTTGCATGGAACTGATTCAAGGTGAAAACGGCTCTTGGGTTGGTCATACTGAATATTTTGAAGCTTTAATCAAGGTTTGCCAGGAGAACAACGTTTCTGTTTTTATCGATGAGGTACAAACGTTCGGCAGAACAGATGAGCTTTTTTCTTTTCAACACTTTAAACTTGATAAGTACGCAGACGTGGTGGCAATCGGAAAAAACTCGCAAGTTTGTGCCACACTTTTTAAAGACGACCACAAGCCTAAGCCAGGTCTAATGTCCCAAACATTCACTGGTGCTTCCTCTCAAATCTCCGCTTCTTATTACATTATTAATGAAATTGTTAATGGTGGATACTTAGGGAAGAATGGAAAGATCGAAAAACTTCACGCCCACTTTAAAGGTCATCTGGAAAAGCTCGCAGCAAAATATCCGGATAAAGTTTCAGGTCCATTTGGAATCGGTGCCATGGTTGCCATGACTGTCTTCGGTGGGGATGAAGCCAAATCAAAAGCATTCACAATGAAACTCTTTGAAAATGGTGCCCTTTCATTCATGGCCGGAACAACTCCAACTCGAGTGCGTTTTCTTATGCCAATTATGGCGGTAGAAAACAAACACATTGATGACGTGTGTGCCCTCATTGAAAAAACTCTGAACGAGATGGCATAAAATGTTTATCATTCGTCCCATAGAGGGAAAAGATCTTGATGGCCTGATGGAACTCCTGGAGAAATCCGGGCATGGTCTGACATCATTGCCAAAGGATCCGGAAGTCTTGAAAAAAAGAATCCGGATGTCTGAAAGAAGCTTTTCCCACAGGGAAGAAGTTCCAAGAGGCGAAGATTATCTCTTCGTCATGGAAGAGTTATTCACAGGAAAATTGGTAGGCGTTTGTGCCATCATCTCGAAAATTGGTGGATTTGAGCCCTATTATTTCTACCGCGTTGAAAAAACTCATCATGAATCAAAAATGATTCACATGAAAAATGATATTACTTCCCTGCACTTTCATTTTATTCACAATGGGCCCGCAGAAATCTGTTCACTCTTTTTGCATCCAGATTTTCGTAATTCTCAGAATGGCCGTTTTCTTTCTTTATCCCGCTTTCTCTTTATTGCAGAAAACAGGAAGTTCTTTGAGGATCAGGTCATTGCAGAAATGAGAGGTATGGTTAACGACTCAGGCCACTCTCCGTTCTGGGACGCCGTCGGAAAGAATTTCTTCAAGATTGATTTCCCTACCGCAGATTATCTTTACGTAAAAAATAAACGTTTTATCGAAGAGATGATGCCCAAATACCCCATAATAGCCAATCTCTTACCTGAAGATGCTGCGTTTGTGATTGGAAAAGTTCACCCCAATACGGAGCCGGCAAAAAGAATTTTGGAGCAAGAAGGCTTCCGCTTCTCAGGGCTAGTAGGAATTTTTGAGCCAGGTCCCGTGTTGATTGCGGATTTGGACAATATTCGCTCGATCAAAGAAAGCATCGTGGGTGAAATTAAGGAGATTTCAGATAAATCACTTAAATCTGAAACCTATATTATTTCCCGCATGAGCACCAATTTCAGGGCCGTTCTGGGTGGTGTAGTCAAACTAAAATCCGGTGGCTACAAGATATCCGGAGTCACTGCTGCTGCGCTCAAGCTCCGTTTAGGAGATAAAATCCGCTTTGTGTCCTTCCGAGCGAAGGAAGTGAAGAAAAAGAAAAGCCCAAAGAAAAAATAGCCCCCTTTCCCGCACTTTAAACTTGATAATTCGACTGTAACCTTGGTCAAATAGAATGAAACATTTATCCAAGGTCCTGCATGAAATTTATCCTGGTTATGGCCATCATCTTTGCATCCCTTAGCTCTTTTGCTGAAGAAAAAGTAACCATTTTTGTCACCATGACTCCAGCTGGCTCATTTCAGGCCGTAAGCAAAAAACCTAAGGGTAACTTAATCAAAGAAAATGGTCTTTTTACTGCTGACAAAATATCAGTGAGCATCGAATCTTTTAAAACAGGAATTGATTTAAGAGACGAGCACTTCTGGAAGCATATGCAATCTTCCAAAAATCCTAAGGCGACACTCACTGGTCTTAAGGCCCAAGGTGGCAAGGGTGTTGCCCAGTTAGAAGTTAATGGCGTGAAAAAACCAGTCACAATCAGTTACGTTGAAAAAGGCCCGGAAGTTTTGGCGAAATTTAAATTGAAGGCGTCAGACTTCTCTCTCCCTAAAGCTGAATACCTTGGTGTGGGAGTGGACAACGACGTGAACGTAGAAGTTTCTTTTCCCTATAAGACAAGATGAAATTATTCTGGCTAGCTCTACTTCTTCTTGGTTCGTGCCAGGACTACAACTCCAATTCCGGAGACAAAGCGAAATTCGGTCGAGTAATCCTTGATGAATCTGACCCGAATTTTCGTCAGGCCTACTTCATCATTCAAGACAGATGTGTGAGCTGTCATGATCACAAACATGATAAATGGGCAGATTTTAAATCTAATACCGAATGGATTGCTGAAGGACTTGTCATTGCAGGCCAACCGGGTGGATCCGAGCTCATTGAACGAATCGTCAATACAGGGCAAGTGTCATCAAATATGCCTCCAGGGGGAAGCCCTTTACCAGACGATGAATACAATCACCTTGTGAAATGGGTGACTGAAATTCCATGAATATTCTCCTTCTCCTCCTTACTCTTTTTTCGGTCAAGGCATCCTCCTATTCGAATTTCATAGGTCATGGTTATACCTCTTGTTTAAACTGCCACTTCAATCCGTTTGGCGGTGGCCCCCTCAATGATTATGGCCGGGTCGTAGCTGCAACTGCGATTGGTTCAACCTTGCTGGTTTCTAAGCCCGTTGATGAAGAAAAGCTTGCTTACATGTCTGGATTTCTCTTCCGAAAGCCTAAACAAAACTGGCTAAGGACTCAGCTTAACTACCGCGGCTTCAGAGTGGTGCGAAATCCAGGCTCGACAGAAAATGAGGAAGCAAAGTGGATCAACATGCAGGCCGACGCCAGAGCAGTTTTAAAGTTTGGTGAAAACGATAAATTCATAACAGTTCTAAATTTCGGATATGCTCCACTCCCTACTTCTGTACCTGAAGGAACTGAGTCTTCTGAATGGAGAAGTCGGGAACATTACGTTGGTTACCGTTTCACTCCTAAATTTGGTCTTTATGCAGGTTTGATGGATAAAGTTTTCGGCATCAAAGTCATTGAACACATCGCCTTCTCCAGAGTTTCTCCGCAGGTCACTCAAAATGACCAGACCCATGGAGTAACTGCTCACTATATTGGAGAAAGTTGGGAAATGGGTGCCCAAGGGTTTGTCGGGAACTTAACTCAGGACGAAGATCTGAGAATGAAGGGAGGAAGTTTCACGTTTGAAAAAACAACTTTTGGTATTCACCGCTTGGGTGCATCCATTAAAAGTTCAGAAAACGAATACTTAAAACTTCTCGCTTATTCTGTTCACGCCCGATTAAATCTCAAAGAAGGGTCTGCCATTTTAACTGAACTTGGACAGACGAATAAAAAGCCTGAAAACACAACCGACGCCACGACGGAGCGCTTTGGACTTTTACAAACCTACCTCAGACCTTGGAGAGGAACCTATTTTTTGGCCAACATTGAATACTTCAACCGCGACATTAACCAGGATGATTACACTGTAAGGTGGGGGCCGGGTCTCCAATACTTCATGGGTCAGCGGATAGAACTTCGTTTTGATTTATATAATACTCGAAGCTTCGCACTCAAATCCTCAACTCGGGACAGCTGGATGTATTTACTCCAGACACATATATGGTTTTAATCTCTCTCTTTTTGTCTCTATTCATGGTGAGTGCAGGAGCTGCTAGCAGTGGGCTGAAGCAAGCTATTAAGTCCAAAAACTACCAGCAGATCTCAGATACATATCAAAAAGATATGCAGAAGAACTATTCTCGCGAAGAACTCATTATCATTTCCTATTCTCTGAGAAAATTAAAGTTTTTCCGCCAAGACATTAAACTCAATATAAGAATCATAAATAAACATTATTCGGCCAAGCACAAAAAACTTTTAAATTCTATTAAGCGTGGTGACTCAATTGACGGGGACGATTACCCTGAAGCCCTAAAAGTGCTCTACTGGAATCTATTCACGAGCTACGGCGAAATTATCAAAGGCTATGATGAAGATTCTAAATTAGTTGAAGCAGATAACAAATATTTCACCCTATTCAGCAAGATTTTAAGTGAACTGGAATTCCGCGAAGGGAAAGTTGATAAATACAACGACGCCATCATTGCCCACAGACAGTATCTTACAAATAAAATCTTTCACTTTAAAAAAAGTTGGTCCCTCCTTTACGTGAGCTGGCAACAAGATGCCACACTCAAAAGTGATTCAGGTGAAGAAGCTGGACTAATTGTTACGAATAAAGGGTTCTGTGTTGGAGGTGACGTAGGTTACGAAAACTACCTTTACCACTTTTATTTCGATGGCTGCCTTCTTTATGGTTCGGGCGGAGTTAAAAACAATGATCAAGATTTAATTGAGAACTATCAACAGTCAAACGTTCCCGCCTACGGAATTAAGGCCGGTCCGGGTGCCTCGATTATCGTTTCATCCTCTAAATCCAGAATAGGAATAAAACTACCCATGATTTATTCTGTACAGAAATTAACAACCCCATCAGACCCTGGTTTTTCCATCGATCAAGATGCTTCACTCACTTTTATTGGTTCCTTATATTCCCGCTGGCAATTTAACAAATGGTACTTTCAAACTGAGTTTGGGAAATATCTTAAGCAGGAACAAACTTTTTGGGGACTCGGAATCGGAAAGGAATTTTAATTTATGAATAAAACAGAGACGTCGCCAAGGCATTTTAAAAACTTGCTGATAAATCCCAAATTTCAATTCAAGCTTCTTAGCTATTTTGTTGCACTTTTTTTTCTTACAACCATTAGTTTATACTCTACGACCTTCCTCTTTTTTTACAGGATGAAAGAAAAAGCCCTGAACGTTGGCATTCCAGACGGGCATATATTCTTCAAGTTTCTGGGTAACCAAAAGCATGACCTGGACACTTTATTTATCGGATTGGCAGTATTTAACTTTTTATTATTGATAGGCGTCGGTTTTATAATCTCTCATCGCATTGCGGGACCTATATTTAAACTCAAGAAACAACTCGGCCAGAGTAGCAGTGATTCTGAAGACTTTAAGCTTAGACAAACTGATTTTTTTCAAGAGCTTGAGCCTTTGGTTAAGGCCCTCAAGGATAAAACCAAATGATTAAGACTATTTTAATTCTAGTCCTACTCGTCTGTGCCTTTTCCTGCAGCAAAAAGCCTAAAGCTACTGAATTCACAGACGATTATGTGCTTATAGAGTTTGCGGCAAAATTAGAAGAGGACTACTACCGGATATATCCCGAACCTTTAGTAAACCGCACGAAGGATTCTGCTCCCTAATTCTTTTTTTTCTATTTTTAACATTCAGTGATGTTTTCTCGCTATAATGCGTGTGATAAGGATCACACATGAAAGGCAATATTTTAATAGTTGATGATGAAATAGACTTGTCTGTGAACATGAAAGAACTTCTTGAAGATGAAGCCAAATATATTTTCATTGCTACTAATGGTATAGAGGGATTAGAAATCCTCAAATCTCACAAAATTGACTGTGTTATATCCGACGTGAAGATGCCATTTATGGATGGTTTAGAATTGATTGAGTGCGCGCGCAGACTTGGTCTGGATATGCCCTTTATTTTCTACACTGGTCATGGATCTGATGAATTAAAAAAAATCGCACACGATTTAGGGGCCATGGACCTCCTCACCAAACCCAATTTTTTTAATCTTGAGCTTGCTGTCAGAAATGCCATGGCCAGCTAGTTATTGTCCGTGTCTTGTACTTTCAAAAATTTTATCTGCAGATGTAGCAACAAACCCCGTATAGAGACTTCCGTCTTTCGTTGGGTAGCGTTTGGCAAATTCATAATAGCATGCAGGAATTGTTAATTTCCCATCTGTGAAAGCCACTTCAATGTTGTTAGCAAGAGTAGAAGACTGCTCCAGGTATACTTCTTTTGAACCCTTCACTTCCCCACCACTTGCATTTAATTTAAACCCATTGGTTTTAAGAAAAGTATTCAGTTCAAGGATATCCGTGTGTTTTTTCAGAGCATTAATAAGCACTGTAAAATGATTTGGACGGTAACCAAACGCTGCTACCCATGCGGCATAATCACTTTCTTTCATGAGATCGTTGTAGTCTTTGGTTGATACAGACCAAGGTCTGCCAGCAGACATAAAATCAAACTCTAGTTCTTTGCCTTTTGGAATCTCACTTACCAGGCGGTTAATGATTTGATTGAGGGCCGGAGAAAACTCTTCAAGCTTCAGCTCCGAAATAAAGATTGTAGGAAGCGAAGAATCAGAATGTTCGTAGTGTTTTGCGTATAATTTTTTTTCAGGAAAATGATAGTCGCCGCAATACTTATAGCCAGACTCAAGAAAAGGGCGAGAAATCACGTCCAAAGTTAGTCGAGGGTGATTGAAGGTTCTAAGAGCAATATGATCATTCAACACTTGCTCACCCTCCTTGGAAAGAAGGTCATAAATCTTTTGGGCGAGGGGATTAATATCAACATAATCCTTCCACATCTTATCCAACAAACCTGATAAAGTTTTAACAGTCATATATGCTCCTTAAAGTGACAATATTCTAACAAGAAACTAGTTATTTGTAAGTCAAACTCTGCGATTAACTCTCCGTATTATTCTGTGATTATTAAAACAAAAGGGGTATGATGAAAATCATCAAAATCTCAAAGGATTTCCATGCAGATGTTACTTAAAGGTGACTATTTTAACGGTCGTTTCTCTCATCCTGATGGGTTAAAGGATTTATCCGGTGCCCAAGAGAAGATTTTAAAAAAATGCCCCGGGGAGTTAACTCTTACCCTCTGGGAAGCTGGTGTCTACTACGACCATATTGAAAGTGTGATTGATTCCGCCCAAAAAGGATTTGATACCTGGAGGAAGCTCTCTTTTGAACAAAGAGTCGCTTATCTCAAAAAATACCAGGAAGTTGTTCGGGCCCGCAAAGACGATATTGCGTTGGCACTCGCTTTGGAAGTCGGGAAACCCCTTTGGGAAGCTAAGACCGAAGCAGCTGCTTTGGACAGCAAAGTCAGCGTTACCATCACTGACTCACTGGAGAGAATCAAGCAAGAAACAATTAAAGACGTTATGCCTAAAATTGATGGGCACGTCGTGTATAAACCACTGGGCCCATGTTTCGTGATTGGTCCGTTTAACTTTCCTTGCCATTTGGCCAACGGACAAATTCTTTCTGCCCTGCTTGCAGGAAACTCAATCATCTTTAAGCCCTCAGAGAAAACCATTTATTCAGCGCAACTCATGATTGAATGTTTTCATCAGGCCGGCTTCCCTGAAGGTGTGATCAACTTTATCAATGGAACTGGTCAGACGGCCGGTAAAATTACTGCCGACAAAAGAATTAGAGGCGTCTTCTTTACTGGTTCCCGAGGGGTTGGACTGAGAATTCTTGAAAATACCTATAAGGACCTTGGAAAACTTGTGGCGCTGGAGCTTGGTGGGAAAAATTCAACCATCATTCACCACGACACCAATGTGTCTCACGCTCTTCCAGAACTTCTGAGGGCCTGCTTCCTAACTTCCGGTCAGCGCTGTACTTCGACTTCGATGATTCTCGTTCACCGTAAAATTGAACAGGAATTTATTTCTCAATTCAAAGCGCTAACTGAAAGAATTAAAGTTGGTCACCCGACAAAATCTGCTGACCCATTCATGGGGCCACTGATTGATGAGCATGCAGAAAAACTCTATTTTGATTTCTGTAATTTCGGCAAACAAGAGGGAGCCGAAGAAATTGTTTCTCCTCGCAAACTTGACGTTGGTTTTGAGGGTCATTATGTCTCCCCTTCAATTCATTATGCCAAGAATCCCAATCTCAAAGGACAGTTCATTCAGGAAGAAATTTTTGGACCGAATTGCTTTTTTGTTCCCTATGATGACATTGAAGAAGCCATCAAAATTGCAAACTGTACGGAATACGGACTAGCTGCATCCGTTTTCACCCGAGATACTGAAATTTATAAGCTTTGTTTACGTGATATTGATGCTGGTTTATTGAACTTAAATAGATCAACAGTAGGAGCAACAGCTCGTATGCCTTTTGGAGGAGTTAAAAACTCCGGGAATCATCGCCCGGCAGCGGTTTCTATGATTGATCATTGTGTGAGCACCGTGGCTTCTCTGGAAACGTTAGATGACAACAGTTCAAAAATCTCCGACATCGTGGGATTAAAAGAATAAATAATGCAAAGTTCCCTCATGGTTGAAAAAGAAGCGCTTAGAAAAGAGCGCTGGTATATCTTTATTCTTTCAGCCATTCAAATTGTCCATATCCTGGATTTCGTCATCATGATGCCTTTGGGGCCCCGTTTCATGCGTGTGTTCCAGATTAATCCCACAGAATTTTCGACACTGGTTTCGGCCTATACTTTTAGTGCCGGTATCGTAGGTTTTCTTGGTGCCTTGTATGCAGATCACTTTGACCGTAAAAAATTTCTTATTTTCAATTTCACAGGTTTTATTATCGGGACCTATATGTGTGCCGTGGCCCCCAACTTCGCCGCTCTTCTCGTTGCCAGAATTGTCGCGGGAGCGTTCGGCGGGGTTCTCAACGCTTGCGTCCTTTCCATGGTGGCCGATTTAATTCCCTTTGAGAGACGTGGTGCTGCCATGGGTGTAGTCATGTCCTCGTTTTCCATCGCCAGTGTCTTAGGCATTCCCTTGGGTCTGTATGTGGCGCAATTGTTTGACTGGCATGCTGCATTTTACCTTATCGTCATTATTGGAATAGTTTTCTGGATACTCTCTTTTCTGATCCTGCCTTCGATACAAGTCAGGACGACTCAGCTAAGCATCAAAGATAACCTGAAAAACTTTAAGCGCATTTTAGGTCAGAAGGACTATCTCCAAAGTTTTACACTGACTAGTGTTTTGGGTTTTGGAATTTTTATGATTGTTCCCTTCATTGCAACCTATATGGTGAGAAATGTTGGACTAACAGAGGCACAACTTCCTTTCATCTATTTAGTTGGAGGGGCCTGTACCATCATATCAGCTCGAATGATCGGCAGGGCGTGTGACAGACTGGGTAGCTATAGGGTTTTTAAATTTGTGGCGATTGCGTCCATATTCCCCATTTTTCTTCTGACCAATCTTCCTCACGTCCATATTGCCTTGGCACTCCTATGTTCATCCCTCTTTATGATGTCTGGGTCAGGACGCTTTATTCCCGCTATGACTATCATCAGTGCTGTTGTGAAGCCTCAGGAGCGTGGAACGTTTATGAGTCTTGAAAATGCCGCCCGACAATTATCTTCCGGTGCTGCTTCTCAGGCCGCAGGACTGATTATTGGTGGCGGCGCAGCTGGTGCACTCACAAACTATAATATTGTCGGTTACGTCGGAATTGCGACGTCTTTGATTGCTATCCTGATTGCGACTAAAATTAAAACAAAGTTTAACTTGAGATAAAACATGGGTTTATCATCCGGACATCTCGCCGCTATCGTTGCTTTTTCCATGTGGGGACTGTTTCCTATCTACTGGAAATTTTTTCCTGAAGTACAGGCATGGGATTTATTTGCTCACCGCCTACTCTGGTCCTTCATCACACTAATACTCATTCTTGTTTTTAAAAAGCAGATTGCTTCTCTCAAAAGGATTTGGCTTGTTCCCAAAACCAGGAACATGCTCATTCTCTCGGCAATCCTTATCTCTTCCAATTGGCTGCTTTACATCTATGCCATAAGCATTGGAAAAATCCTTGAAGCCAGTATGGGATACTTTTTAAATCCACTCATTAATGTTTTTATGGGCTGGTTACTTCTCAAAGAAAAGATTCGGCCCGGACAATGGCCGGCGATTGCCCTCGCCATTCTAGCGATTCTCTTAATTGGTTTTCAAAGTGGTCTTGATCAATTCCCATGGATCGCTTTAACCCTTTCGCTCACCTTTGCTTTATATGGCCTGATTCGAAAATTGGCCCATGTCGGCTCCCTTGAAGGCCTTGCCTTTGAAACTTGCATCATGATTATTCCTACGCTCGTGATTTGGTACTACCAACCGAGTCGCCCGACTGACATATTAGACCAGATTCCAGGCTGGAAAGTTTTGCTTTTAAGTTTATCGGGACTTATCACCTGTGCTCCTTTGGTACTATTTGCGTACGCTGCCAAGAGACTTCCACTG
>JAIFLR010000098.1 GCA_020048985.1 Halobacteriovorax sp.
AAATGACCATCATCGCGGATCCCTCGATGCCTCAGTCGTGATTATAGAATACGGAGATTATCAGTGCCCCTTCTGTGCTGCCACCGCCCCGGTGTTGCAGCAAATTTATGAAAGTTATGATGATGTGTGCATCATCTTCAGGCATTTTCCCTTGGTAAAAGCCCACCCCAATGCTGGCATCGCGGCGATTGCAGCTGAGGCCGCGGCGAAACAGAAAAAATTCTGGGAAATGCATCAGGCCCTTTTAACTCATCAAAATGATCTCTCGACTGAAAATATTTTCACCATTGCCCAGAATCTGGAACTCGATATGCGGGAATTCTTAAACGATCTTGAAGATGAGAAAATTCTAGATAAGGTAAGAAATGATTTTGATCATGCACTCGCTAACGGCGTCAGCGAAACACCTACTATCTTCGTGAACGGAGTACTGTTTGAAGGGCTTCCCACCCTAGAGAGATTGCGAGAAGAAATCAGTCAAACTTAATTTTTTTGTTTAACAGCATCCACAATCATGAACTTCGAATTGGTAGCGATAATGCGACTCTGCCCAAAGATCTTTTTGAGTTTTGTCTGGTAGGCCAGATGGGAATTGCCAATAACCCGTATGATTCCTCCTTCTTTCAGTGCATTCTTGGCATCATTAAACATCTGCCAAGCGATGAAATCCCCTATGGTATTCCCCTGATGAAAGGGCGGATTACAGATCACGAGATCTAAAGAATTCTTTTCTCCATTCTCATAGCAATTCGTCCATAAAAAGTCGGCTTCGTCAGAAAAGTATTTTTCATAGTTGGCCCTGGCACTCATGATCGCCATTTGAGATTCATCACTGAAAATAATTCTGGCCTGAGGGTTAAGCTTCTTGGCGATAATCCCCACAATCCCGTTGGCACAGCCCAAATCTAGAATCTTTTGAAAGTGACCTTGGGGCATGTTCTCCAGCAGAAAACGCGTCCCAATGTCGAGTTTTTCGCGGCTAAAAAGATTGGAATGGTTAGTCACTTCTTCTTCAAGAACATCAAGTTTTACTTTCAATGGATAAGGGGAAGTCACTTTTTCTTTTTCAAAACGCGCAAAAATGAGTCGTGCTTTTTTCTGGGCCAAACTAGTGGTGGTTTGTCCGATGTACTTATTAAGCAAATCAAAGCTGGTGGGGGCCATGTGTTTGACCATGGAGCCGCAAATGATTTGTGATCCTGCATTGAGATGATGAGTCAGCTGACAAAGGATGTCCTCGAAGAATGACATATTTTTGGGAAGCTGAATCAGAACATAATCATAAATTCCGCTCAGCTCATTCAGGTCACTTATGGGTGTGACTTCCCCATGGCCATTCATTTTGATCGCCTGATAGCTGACATAGGAATCAGTGTATGAGGTCGTATTAAATTTCTTCAATCCACAACTCAAGGCCCCAAACTGATCATTCACGATGAGAATTCTTTTGTCGTCGAGGGAAAGGGACTCCATGTGCTGCAAAATTAATTCATCAGCACTATCCCATGCTTGCAGTAGCTCATTGGGGCGAACTGGATAGCGTTTTAAGGTTTCCATTTCTTATTCACATCTTTCTTGGGTGTATTGGCCAGTAACCTCATTACATCGTAAGTCACTTCTGAGAGGCCAATTAAATCAGCGATGTCTTCTTTCATGCACAACCAAAGTCTGGCAGTCATCTCGGCATCTGCCAGTGCTCTGTGGAAAGTTCCATCATGTTCTATGTTTTTATATTTCACCAAAGTCCCAAGCTTGTGATTAGGCGCATTTTGATAAACTCTCCTGGCCACCAAGAGGGAGCAGGCCATGTGTTGTTCAGACTTGAGCCCAAGGAGTTCCAGTTCAGCATCAAGAAATTTTTTATCAAATGAGGCGTTATGGGCCACCAGCGGGGTCTTGCCGATAAATTGATGAAGATCCTTCATCACCTTGGCGTTTTTTGGAGCTTTAGAAATCATCTGGTTGGTGATGCCTGTTAGATCCTGAATGAAGGAAGGAATGCGAACACCAGGATTCATTAAACTCTGGAACCGATCCGTCATCCGACCATTTTCCACCCGAACTGCGGCCACTTCGGTGGTTCTGGCCCCCACATTGGGTGAGATACCAGTGGTCTCGAAATCTAAAACAATAAAAGAATTAGGCATGAGACTTTGTACCAAAAAAAAAGGGCCCTATAAAGGGCCCTTCTTATCTTAATAATTTCGTTAGAAACTAGCTAAGGTGCTTACCAAGGATTCCAGCAAGCTCGAACATAGTAACTTCTTTCTTACCGAAAACTTTTGAAAGTTTATCGTCAGCAAGAATGTTTCTCTTGTTCTTAGGGTTTTGAAGATTGTTCTTCTTGATGTAAACCCAGATTTTTCTTACAGCTTCAGTTCTTGGAACTGCAACAGCTCCAATAACTTCAGCAAGAGCAGCTGAAGGCTTAAGTGCTACCATGAAAGCAGCATTTGGCTTACGAGCTGTTTTTGCTTTCTTAGGAGCAGCAGCTTTTTTAGCTGTAGCTTTAGCTGGAGCAGCTTTTTTAGCTGTAGCTTTTTTAGCTGGAGCAGCTTTCTTAGCTGTAGCTTTTTTAGCTGGGGCAGCTTTCTTAGCTGTAGCTTTTTTAGCTGGAGCAGTTTTTTTAGTAGCTTTTTTTGCAGTAGTTTTTTTGGCCATTGAGCCCTCCTATAATCTTGATCTTGTAATTATCATGAACAAATTTTTCTACTATTGCAACCCCCCTTTTTCAAGGAGGCCATTTATCACTCAAAATCTCTATCCATAATTGTCTTTCTCCCCTCACTCTTGGCCCTCTCTGCCGCCCTATCTGTCAGTCTTCTGACGTTTTTTGAGAGGGCATCCATCACGGAAGCAGCCGTATTCATGTCGTACTTATCCTTTATGTATTGCTTAAGTTTAGAAGCAACAATCAGCACCTCATGCTCGTCATGAGACTCAGAAATTGTCTGTTTGGGGCTCACAATCACCCTTCTAGGTGCCTCAGATACCTCTGAAACGCCTTCCTGCTTGCCCGGAGAGCGCTTTTCCTCGGCCCAAGAACTTTTATGATTCATGATCGGATTATGTAAATCCCAGCAATTTACCGAGCAATAAACGTGTTTATTGCAGCTGCTGACACTACAAACCTGATAAATAACATTAAATCCGATCTCTTTTTTGCAACTTCCGCATTTGCGCCAATAGCTCGTTTCCATAAATCTTCCTTGAAACTGGTTTATTTTTTGATTGTACACCAATAGGATTGAGATAATATGTGTGAAATTATCGCCTCGAGGGGGAAATATGGGAATCATGAAGGATGCACTGCTAAAAGCAGGACTTAAGGCCACTGCCGCTCCAAAAGATGCAAAAGCTGAAAATGAGAGGGAAAAAATCCATCGCAAGAAGATTACCGAGACTATTATTCATCAAGAACAGCGAAATTTCTGTGAAGAATGCCAGCAAGTTCTTCCTGATGTAGAGCTCTATTACCATAATAATCCCACCACTGAAGCCGAGTGGATCTGTGTAAAATGCGCTGACAGGCTCAAAATCGCCGATATTTGCCGTCAGACCGCTCAAAGTGATACATCTATCAAAAAGATGTTCAGAAGAGAGCACGGGGCAACTCGTCCCCCTTCAGAGATCAAAGTCGTTAAAACCAGCAAGCCTAAAGGCGATGCTAACGGAAATAGATAATGTCAGTCTGCAAAACTTGTCGCAAACCCAAAGCACCCTATACTTGTGGCCTTTGCCACGAGAATACGTGCAAATCCTGCACCCAGTTTGTGGGTGAAGAGAGTTTTGCCTTCTTAAAAACTGTTCCTGAAGTTCTAAAGCACAATTATTACTGCTCAAATTGTTTTGATGATCAGGTCGCGGGCCCCTTAAATGAGTATAACGAGACCATGGAGAAGGCCCGGGACATCATTATCTATGGCAAAGACCAAACCAAGCTGACTCGCTATTTGAAGCGCAAAGAAGATCCTTACCAGGTTGATGGATGCGTGGATCAGGAAGAAGCGGTCCTCAAAATGTCTTTTTACGCTGCCCAGGCCAAATTTAACTGCCTAATTGACGTTAATTTAACCTCAAAAAAAGTTGAGACAGGAACTTACAAAAAATTAGTTTGGTCCGGGACTGCTGTCCCTATAACCATCGATCCCAACGCCATTCGAGGCCACTAAAGCTTCCAGATATCCAAGTTAATTCGTATTTACTCCCTGCACTTGCCACGAGCAATCGGCGGTAGAAAAATATCTATGGATTAACAAGGAGGCCTCTATGGCAACTGTTTCACATCCTAATACCCACATGACATTTGATCTCTCGAGCACCAAGGCCGGAAGTTGGGTCGTGCCCGTTGGGAGAGCGTTTTTTGGTCTGATCTTTGTTCTCTCGGGGATCAATCATTTTACCCCTAACATGATTGCCTTTGCCGCCGGCCAGGGTGTGCCCATGGCGCAATTTTTAGTTCCCGCCTCCGGTGCCCTCGCCTTAATAGGTGGCTTGAGTATTATTTTTGGTTACTTTGCTAAATTTGGTGCTTTATTGCTCGTGGCATTTTTAGTTCCCGTAACCCTGATGATGCATGCGTTCTGGAATATTACTGATCCGGCCATGCACCAGATGCAAATGATTCAGTTTATGAAAAATTTATCCATGCTAGGTGGAGCGATCCTGATTGCCTACTACGGTGCCGGACCTAAGGGACTGGACAGTAAGCGTTCGGGGTCTAATGTCCTATGAGGCGGGTCCTCATTCTTCTTTTCTACGTTTTGCCCGCATTGGCACAAACCAATGCGGAATCACTCAAAACGGAAGAAGTTCAAATTGATCCGGAACCACAGAAACAAGAAGAACAGGAAGCGCCCCATTCTCGTCCGAAAGAGGAAAAGGATAAAATTGAGCCAGGCCCCTATGACAAAGATGGCACCTATCTCTACCTGCCGAAAGTACGGATTGAAAAGGAGACGCCTTGATTATCTTTTTTTCTTTGATTTAAATCCGGGATGAGCTTTGGGCTTGGCCTCGCCCTCTTTAACGACTTTCTGCCTTTTTGAATGATCGAGATAGGCCGATTTCTCCTGACTTTTTCCAGGTGTCGGTGGGGTCACTTTGCGAATGGGCCCGTCCTGCAGCCACTTGCCTGGGGCTTCGGGTGTTCCTTTATAGGTCTCAGTCTTGAGTTTGATCTGTATGAGTTTCTGAATTCTCTCAAAAATGCTTTTTTCTGAATCATCACAAAAAGAAATCGCAATGCCTTCTTTACCGGCGCGAGCTGTTCTGCCAATGCGGTGAACGTAACTCTCCGCCTCAAGTGGTAATTCAAAATTAATCACGTGGCTGATGCCCTGAACATCAATCCCTCGGGCAGCAATGTCAGTGGCAATCAAAACCTTATAACTGCCAATTTTGAAGTTATGGAGGGCCTTGTCGCGGTCTTGCTGATCTTTATCTCCATGAATAACTGTCGCTGGAATACGTGAATGGATAAGGTATTCTCTGACTTTATCCGCCATGTTTTTAGTTTTGGTAAACACAATTACTAATTCAGTCGGCTCTTCTTTAAGGATTTTTTTCAGCAGCTGAAATTTATCCACTTTGCGGCACAGGATCACCTTCTGACTGATAGTCGCCACAGTGCTTGAAGCGGGAGTGGCATCAATGCGTTTGGGATTATTCAGGATATCATAGGATAAACCGGCGACAGCATCAGGCATGGTGGCCGAGAAAAAGATGGTCTGTTTTTTTTCAGGAAGTTTTTCAATCAAAAGATTAATGTCATCAATAAAGCCCATATCCAGCATGCGATCAGCTTCATCCATCACAAAAATTTCAATTTTACCGAGACGAATATGTCCCTGCTCCATCAAATCCAGAAGACGTCCTGGAGTGGCAATCAGAATATCCACGCCGCCTTTAAGTGCTTTCACCTGTTCGGTTTGTTTAACCCCACCAAAAATGGCGCAGCTTTTGATATTTAATCCCTCGCCGTAAGTTTCAAGGCTTTTGAGAATTTGGGTTGAAAGTTCTCTAGTTGGGACCAAAATTAAAACTCGTGGCACCAGCAGGCCATCTTTGGCCTTTTGCTCAGTCAGACGCTGAAGAATAGGGAGTGAAAAAGCGGCAGTTTTTCCAGAACCAGTTTGAGCTATACCCAGCAGATCACGTCCCTCGAGGAGAACCGGAATCGCCTGGTCTTGAATCGCTGTGGGTGTTTCGTAACCCGCTTTTTTCAGGTTATCGATAATGATTTCATTAAAACCCATTTCACTAAATTGTTTCATGCGCCTGCAATTGAAAGTTCGTTGAACACTAGTGGGACCGAGAAGAATGACAAATCTGTCGATGCTTCCACTTTATCCCCTACTACTTCTACATTTTTTAAAAGCTCCATGAGGTTGCCGGATAAGGTTATATTTCCGAAAGTCATGGTCTTTTGACCGTTCTCCCATAAATAGCCTTTTACGGCGACAGAAAAGTTTCCTGTCACGCGAT
Organism: Halobacteriovorax sp.; assembly: GCA_020048985.1. Classification (GTDB taxonomy): domain Bacteria; phylum Bdellovibrionota; class Bacteriovoracia; order Bacteriovoracales; family Bacteriovoracaceae; genus Peredibacter. The sequence goes on from JAIFLR010000098.1 coordinate 6,487, forward strand.
TTGCCCCTGAATGCAGACCATCCATCTGTATAACTTCCATATATTTAGGAGGCAAGGGCTTCTGATTTTTACCCTGGATCAAAAAGTGTGTCCCAGAAACATTCAAAGAACTCGAGGCACCACGAGAAGCGTGTCCGGTAGTCTGAGTCTTAAAATAGTTAGCAGTGACTGAGTTGTGCAAAAAAGATTGTAAGACTCCGTCCCCAACGATGGTCAGTGGCTTTTGAAGTACGCCTTCGCTATCAAATTTACTGATGCGAAACGACTGAGCATAGTCAGGGCCGTCCACAATGGAAATATCTTTGGAGATAACCTGGGCCCCCAAATTATTGGCCCAAGGGTTAACTTTATCCATCGCTGACTTGGCAGAATAAAAATTGGAAAAACATTCGATCAGGCTTTTGAGTGAATCTGGTGAGAAGCGAACATGATACTTACCAGTGGGAAGCGCCTTCTCTTCTAAAATATTACGGGCGTGAAAAAGAGAATTCTCCACCACTTTGTTCCACTGAAGATCAGCGAAAGTATGGGCGATATGATAATCGTAATAATTAGCCTTTTTGCCTTTATCATCCAAAAGTGCGGAAGACGTGATGGAATATATTTTATCCGAGTAAGTCGTAGAGCGCCCTTTCGAGCTCAGATAATGAGACATGTATTCATTTTCTGAATAGGAATTGTAAGGCACGGCCACCACACGGGGATCTCGAGCTTTGACTTCAGATTCAAGTTCTAATGCTTTTTGAGTTTTAAGTTTTATGTCGGTGGCACTTTCAGGGTAGGAAGCTTCATCGGAAACTGCCCCACTTATATCCAGAATCTTTTCCAGTGGATTGGGCTCATTGGCCTGAGCATTCTCTAACGCCTGCTTCACCATAAACTTAAGTGAGTCATCATCCAGGGCCTCGGTATAAGAAATCCCGACGGCGCCGTCTTTAATAATCCGAACTCCCAGTATCTGAGAGCTAGAAACTTTGTATTCAGAGATTGAGCCGTTTTGTGAGCTCATTTTAAGGGATTTTGCTGTCGATAAAATTAAATCACCGTCTGCTTTTAAGTCAGACACATTATTCATCACTCGTTCCATTATTTTTTTCATGCTTGACCCCCAACTAAAATCTCATCCACCTTGATGCAAGGCTGCCCCACTGTGGTCGGTATACTTCCACTGACAGAGCCGCACATGCCGGCCATGAGTTCCAGATTTTTCCCCACCATCGAAATCTTGGTCATGACCTCTGGGCCAGTTCCAATCAAAGTAGCTCCTTTTACTGGAGTGGTAATTTTACCATCTTTGATAAGGTAAGCTTCTTGAACTGAAAAATTGAACTGACCGGTTGAGGGATCAACTGATCCGCCTCCCATCTTTTTGGCATATAGTCCGTTGGGTACACTTAAAATTAAATCCGATAAATCGTGCGGGCCTTTTTCAATGAAAGTATTTCTCATCCTTGAGGCAGGAGCAAATTTATAAGATTGTCTCCGACCAGAGCCGGTACGCTTGTGGCCGGTCTTAGTTTCACCTAAGCGATCTACAATGAATCTTTTTAGAATTCCATTCTCAATCAGTGAAGTCCGCTGCGTCGGCATGCCTTCATCATCAATCGATAAAGATCCCCAAGAACCAGCAATGGTTCCGTCATCCACTGCACTGAGTGCACTATGAGCGATTTTCTCTCCCATTTTATCCCAGAAAACACTCGCTTTTTTTTCTACTGATGTTGTTTCAAGTAAATGACCGCAAGCCTCGTGGAAAATAACTCCACCAAAAGCATTATCAATCACCACCGGCATTTTGCCTGCGGGGCAAGGAGCAGCATACAAAGTGGTATTGGCCTGCTTGAGAAGAGTTTCACAAATCTCATTGGTATCCAACCCTTCCATAAATTCCCAGCCGCCGATGGCACCAGGGCCAAAAGAGGCTTCCGTTTGGAGATTCCCATCTTTCATGACGACTTGATGGAACAGACGAATATAAGGCCTGACCTCAGTGGCGATGAGGCCCTCTGAATTATAAATCTCTACGTGTTGATTTTTTCTCGAATAGTTGAGCATGACTTGAGAAACTTTTTGATCTGAGCGAAGTTGCTCATCAATTTTTTTAAGAAATGACAGCTTATACTTGGCATCCACTTCTCTATCAATCACGGTTGGGATTTTTGGATAAACAAGTTTTTCAAAATTAATAGGTGCAACCGTTTTGTTTTCTTTACCGATTCTGGCGCCCAGTAAGGTCGTAATACGCAGGAGTTCTTCACGATCAGTTGAATTGGTATAGCCATAGAGGGCCTGCTTGCCATAAATCAAGCGAATCCCAATCCCAAAAACAATTCCTGATTGAGTATCTTCAGCGCGAGAATTCTTAAAAACAAAACCTTCATTTTGTGTTTTCTCGATAAAAACATCAACAAAATCGGCTCCCATGGACAGGCCATGAGCAATAATATCTTGAGCAATAAAAGATTGAAGCAATTGCATAATTTCTCCTTGAGGAAAAATTATAACATGAGAGCAAAAAAAAAGGGCCCTTTCGGGCCCTATTTTTTAATAACTAAGAGAGGTGTTTACCAAGAAGACCAGTAAGCTCAAACATAGTAACTTCATTTTTACCGAAAACTTTTAAAAGTTTTGTATCAGCAAGAATGTTTCTTTTGTTTGCAGGGTTTTGAAGATTATTAGCTTTGATATAATCCCACATAAGTTTAACTGCTTCAGTTCTAGCAACTGGAGTTGCACCAATGACAGCAGCTAAATCAGCTGATGGAGTCATTGTTTTCATGAAAGCAGCATTTGGCTTGCGAGCAGTTGTTGTTTTTTCTTTTTTAGTCGTTTGTGTGTTTTCCATAAAACCTCCGTATTTCTGATTAGGTGCTAATAGTGTTCACAAATAATCGCCTTATAGCAACCATTTCCTCGCCTGATCATAGAGCTTAGGGTCAATTTCGAAGATAACCGTCAAAATTTTGTTATTTTTTCTGAGAGAAATGCTATTCCAGTAACTTCAGAGCACCTTTTCCAGTCATATTCGCCTGCGCCATAACCGCAATATTGGCGTCACCGACGATTTGATTACGAGCATGGACTGCTGATTCTTCAGCATAATCAACATCACGAATGCGGTTATTAGCGGCACTCATGTTCTCATGATAAACATTTAAATTGTTGGAGCTGGTCATCAGTCGATTTTGAATGGAGCCAAGAGTAGCTTTATGGGCGGACACTTTATTGATCGCCCGATCAATATTCGCCAGGCCCTGCTGGGCACTTTCTTTTGAAGTGATGCGAACAGAGGCAACACCTAGGGACTCTACCCCAGAATTAACAACCTTGGTGTTATAACTAATTTGATCATCAGAAGAATGATCTCCCACACCGACTTGAAAATCTAACTGTTGACTCGACCCATTCAGAAGTTTTCTTCCATTAAATTCTGTTGATTGAGAAATTCTTTCGAGCTCATTTTTAAGTTGCTCATATTCAATACTAGATTTAGCTCGGTCTGAATCTGCCAAAGAATCCGAAGCTGCCTGGATAGAAAGTTCACGCATACGAGTAAGAATACTCGATGATTCGGTGAGTGCTCCTTCGGCGACTTGAACCAGAGAAAGACCATCATTAGCATTACGATTGGCCTGCTTGGAGGAACGAATTTCTGCTTTAAGTTTTTCAGAGATAGCCAGGCCCGCAGCATCGTCTGCTGCTTTGTTAATTCTTTGCCCGGAGCTGAGTTTAGAAAAACTCTCGCCAGTCTCTCGCGTCACTTTGTTAAGTGATGTTTGAGATTGGATGGCAGGCATATTGGTATTTACTCGAAAGCCCATGGTGTGCGTTTCGGAACAATAGCCGCAAAATATGACAGCTCGGCGATACCAGACAAAAACAATCGAGAACTAGGTCTGGTGCCGGTCCTTCGCCCGCTTTTGCATATCCAAATACACCCCACCGAGCCCAATAAGAATCCAAAATATGAGATAAGCCGCTATTACGTAGAACCCTAATTCTGAAGGCATGAGACCTCCGATGTTCGGGACAACTACAGATATTTTAATGGCCTTGTTCTTGAATGTCATAATGCAAAACAAGGAGGGAGAAAATGAAGCAAACTAGTAACTTCACCTTAAAAACAAACTCATTTGATATTCAAAAAACTATACCAAATAAATTTGTCTACGATGGCCCCAACATTTCACCCGAACTGGAATGGGAAAATGCTCCCGAAGGCACAAAAAGTTTTGCGATTACTGTTTTTGATCCTGATGCTTCTGGTGAGGGTTGGTGGCACTGGACGCTGGTTAATATTCCAGCTGAAGTCACAAAAATACCTGAGGGGGCATCCAACAAACATCAATTACCAGATGGTGCCATCGAGGGTGTCTCAGACTTTGGAAAAGTTGGTTATGGAGGTGCATGTCCTCCACCTGGTAAGCCACACCGTTATGTTTTTACGGTTTACGCTTTAAATGAAGATAAAATAAATCCAGATTTTGAGAGCATTGATGCTCACTCACTAGGGAAAGCAAGCTTTACGGTTAAGTATGGAAGATAACCAATTGAAAAGATGATTATAAGCATATTCGGTCTTAAATATTTGCCATTCTGAGTTGCCATCCGTTAACATTTGTCAAAATTTATTACAAAGATAACCAGGAACTCGAATGTCAATATTTCGTCAGAAAGCTGATCAGCTTCCAATCACGATTATTTCTCTTTATTTTGCTCTCGACCTCGTTATTTATTTCACTGTGGATAGCCCATGGTTCATCGTAACCTGGTTTCTCTTGGGTATTTGGCCTAAAGGCAATATCTGCGCTTGGAACCACCATCATCAGCATTATCTGACTTTTAAATCTCCCGTTTATAACAGAATTCTAGAAATTATTTTCGGCTTCCAAACAGGCATCACAACTAAAGTTTGGTTTCTTCACCATGTTCTTGGACACCACAAGAACTACCTTGACCAGGAACTTGATGAATCTCGCTGGATGAATAAAGACGGTTCAACAAAATCAGAAATCGGCTACACTTTAGAAGTCGGACTCACTAGCTATTACAGAGTTTTCAAAGTTGGTCTCAAGAATAGACGCCACTTAAACGATGTTATCTTGATACTAGGTCTTCAAGTCTCGTTGTTGATACTTCTTTTCTCATACAACTGGTTTAACGCCTTATTCTTATTCCTTTTTCCTATGATTGTAGGATTGTTCCTGACAGCTTGGGCAACATTTGACCATCACTCAAATTTAGACACTAAAAATGAATTTGAAGGGAGTCGCAATGTTCTTGACCCTTTCTACAACCTAATGACCGGGAACTTGGGCTACCACACTGCCCATCACGTGAAACATGGTTTGCACTGGTCAAAGTTACCAGAATACCACGCCTCAATCGAGCATCTCATTCCGGCGCACTGTTATCTTGAAGTGGGTGTTCCCTACTCTTGGTTCAAAGGCATTAAGAAAGCAGCTGATGCTGTCATTTTTGACAAAAAAGAAACTGTACCTTAACCTTAAGCAATGAAATTTATTTTTATTGCTTTGGTTGCATCTTTCTCCCTCTTTGCCCAGGATTTCACTTTTGATAAAGAAAGTGGGCAGGCGGTACCTAAGCACATTGCCCAGGTGAAAATTGCCAAAGGCAAAGTCTTCAAACTCACAAATGGGAAACAGAAAGAAATTAAAGTCGGTGATCGACTTTATAAGAGTGACACACTCATTACAAATTCATCCTCAATTGCCCAAATCCTTATCGTAGATGACACAATAATGACTTTAGGGGCAAATTCTGAACTCAATTTTGCTGAATTTAAATTTGTCGATAAGACCAAAAGACAGGCAGTCTACTCGTTCATTAGAGGCCAAATCCGTGGTCTGATAAAAAATAAGGCCCAGGAAGGCGATATAGTGATCCAAACAAAATTCGCCACGATGGGAATCAGAGGAACTGAACTCTTTGTGAATCACCAAACAATCAATAATCTAGAAGTTTCAGAATTTGCCCTTATTTCAGGCAAAGTAGTCGTAAACGATGACAAAAAAGCCCCCCATGAGTTGAGTAAGAATGATCGCATCATTATTGTGCAAGATTCTTTAAGTAAGGAAAGTGCTCACGAAAAAAATACACTTTCTGAGGAAGAATTGAAGTCCCTGAACCAAGAAAACTCTCTTATGAATATGTTTACGCCTACAACTTTAGAGAAGTCATCTTCCCTCTACGCTCTTTTCAATAAAGCAGTTGCTGTAAATCCTGAGGCCGGTGAAAATAAGGGCACAAGCACAGACCCGGAAAAGAAGGATTGGAAAAACAATCTTCGTAAGCTCAATGAAAAGCTAAAAAATTATCAGAAGAACTAACTTCTATAATTTTTTATAGGCCCCAACCAGCATCACTGCCAATACAATCGTAAAAACAAATATCACGGGGTAAAACATTGCTCCATCTCCTTAGATACGATTGATTTTAATTGGTTCAACCAGTCAAAGATGCTTAATTAAGGCCAAAGCTTTTCGGAAGGCCACCATGGGTGTATATCTATCCCTATGGAAAAGAACATAACTCTTGATATCAAAGGTATGACTTGTGCCTCCTGTGTAAACAGGATCGAAAAAGTACTCTTAAAAGATCCTGCCATTAGTTCGGCAAGTGTTAATCTGGCGACAGAAAAAGCCACTGTTAAGTATAATGATTCCAGTTTAGACACCGAAAAAATTATAAGTCTCATTACCAAGATTGGGTATGAAGCTTCCCTCCCCGCTTCAAACCCAACTAAGACGGATAATTTAAAAAAAGAAAAACTTTTTCTCCTCACTGCCGCAATCCTTACACTTCCTCTAGCACTGCCGATGTTTTTAGAGCTGTTTGGTTTTCATTTAATGCCTTCTCCCTGGATGCAGCTTATTTTGGCCACACCCATTCAGTTTATTATTGGGGCCAGATTCTATAAATCGGCTTGGGGAGCACTTAAAGCCAAAACCGGAAACATGGAACTTCTGGTCGCCATTGGAACTTCTGCTGCCTACGGGTTAAGTTTATATCTTCTACTTACGGGACACATGCACCTCTACTTTGAAGGTTCATCGGTTATCATCACTTTGGTTCTGTTAGGTAAATACCTAGAGTCCAAGGCCAAACAGCAGACGACTGAAGCAATAAAAGCGCTACAAAATCTTCGCCCTCTAAAAGCCAAAGTGATTCGAGATGGTGTAGAAATTGAAATCTCAATTGAAGAATTACTTATTTCTGACATCGCTATAGTCAAACCAGGTGAGAGAATTCCTGTCGACGGAATTATTACTAAGGGTGTGACACAAGTGGATGAGTCACTCATCACCGGCGAGAGTTTGCCGGTAGATAAAAAAGAATCAGATAAAGTGGTAGGCGGATCGATCAATGGAGACGGTCTCATTCAAGTTAAAGTCACAGCTCTTGGGCCTGAAACGATGCTCGCCAGAATTATCAGAATGGTGGAAGATGCCCAGGCGGTAAAAGCTCCCATACAAAGACTGGTTGATAAAGTAAGTGCCTATTTTGTTCCTGCCGTTTTATTTATTGCACTGGTTACAATTGTTGCGACCGCCCTCATTATGAACAATTGGGAAACAGGAATCATTCATGGAGTGGCAGTGCTGGTTATTGCTTGTCCCTGTGCTTTAGGGCTGGCGACTCCAACTTCTATCATGGTTGGGACAGGTGTAGCGGCCAAGGCGGGCATACTCATCAAAGATGCAGAGGCGCTGGAAGTTTCTCATTCCGTTACCCTGATTGCTTTTGATAAGACCGGGACACTGACTGAGGGCAAACCATCTGTCAGTATGCTCTATACTTTTGAAAATTCAGAAACAGATATTTTAACTTTACTTGCAACGATTCAAAACGGCAGTGAGCACCCTCTGGCAAAAGCCGTCATGGATCAGGCCGATAAAAAAAACATCTTCTACAGACAGGCAACATCAAGCAAGGCCCTTCCTGGACGTGGTCTTGAAGCGGAGATCAGCGGGAAAAAATATATTCTGGGAAGTAAGCGGATCTTAACGGAAATGAATATCACTGATTCATCGACACTGGAACTCGCCCACACCCGTGAACTGCTCGGCGAGACCGTCTCCTTCTTGATTGAGCGACCTCACAACAAAGTGATCGGACTGATTAGTTTTAAAGACAACATTAAAGAATCTGCCAGAAGTACCATCAAAAACCTCAGAGATCTTGGTATCAAAACCATCATGCTCACGGGTGACAACAAACACAGTGCCGAAATAGTCGCCAAGGATCTAGGCATTGACTCTTTTCAGGCAGAAATTCTTCCCCAACAAAAACTAGAAATCATTCGCAATTTTAAACTTCAAGGTGAAATAGTCGCCATGGTAGGTGATGGTATTAACGATGCCCCTGCTCTGGCCGCTGCTCATGTAGGAATAGCCATGGCAACGGGAACTGATGTGGCCATGCATTCAGCTGGAATTACGCTTATGCGAGGAAATCCCCTACTGATCGCTGATGCTATTTCGATCTCAAGAAAAACCTACTCAAAAATAAAACAGAATCTTTTCTGGGCATTTATTTATAATGTCATCGGAATTCCCTTAGCAGCCTTTGGCTATTTAAACCCAGTTGTCGCCGGTGCTGCTATGGCCATGAGCTCAGTGAGTGTGGTCACCAACTCTCTATTGCTTAAGAGGTGGAAGTCTTCGATCTGATTACTGACTTAGCTTTTTAAAATTATCACAAGAAATGCTATAGTGAGTGTCTTTGGCGTCAGTCCAAAGTAGCAAACCCCTCTATGCGCGCCACATCACATTCAGAATACAAGTACTTGAAAGTCAAAGCATAATTAACAAATCTTGAGTTCGTCTTCAGTTTGAAGAGATTTAAGATATTAGATTAAAATTTGATGGAGCATAAAATTTGCTAAGAGTACTAATCATAATTATTCAACTCGTTCTCGTTTGCTCATGCAAAACGGAAGAAGTTGGCTTCCATAAATGCCAGGAAGGTAATTGCAAAATTGTTGCAACATTCAATGATTTGGAAACTTGTAAAAGGCACGAGTCTATCTGGCTCTCATATAAGAAATTAGAACAAAACCTGAATCCTTCCTCAACCTTCTGCAAATAAGATTCAAAGCTAAAGAGTCATCTCACCTTGCTCACCCTCTTTGGGCTTAACCTTCTGAAGATGAGTAACAAACCAATCGGCACTTAACCGAACAACTTCGTTCAATGTGCCTGGCTCTTCAAAGAGATGGCCGGCCCCAGGGACTAAGACCAACTGAGAATTCATAATTTGTGTCTGGGCCCAAGTATTGAGTTTAATAACTGGATCATCATGACTTCCGACAATCAAAAGTGTCGGAACATTCACTTCATTCAAAAACTCTTTCTCGGCCAAATCAGGTCGACCGCCGCGGCTGACAATACAATAGATAGGCCACTGCGGGTCAGCTTCTGCCGCCGCCATAAGAGCCGCTCCTGCACCGGTGCTGGCACCAAAATAGCCAATCCTCTCCCCCCTATAGTCCTCTGAGTTTATTAACCAAGATGTCGCGGCCAAAAGCCTGTCAGAAAGAAGTGGAATATTAAATCGATTGAGATAAATAGTATCTTCGTCTGGTGTCAGCAGATCAAAGAGAAGAGTCCCAAAACCAAGTTTATTAAGTTCCTGCGCGACCCAATTATTTCTCTTACTTCGTCTGGAACTCCCACTTCCATGGGCAAAAATAATCCACGCCTTATTAGTTTCACCATAGAGCATGTGGCCTTCGAATTCATGTTGATCATACTTAATGGCAACTTGTTTAAACATAACACTCTCCCCAATTAATTAAGGCTTTGGTGGTAACACTAAAATATTTCCGTTAAATAATTCCAGCATTCTTCGTGTTTCGGAGCCGATTAACATTTTCTGCAAAAAATCTTTTTGGTGTCTTTTCATGATCGCTAGATCAACTTTGTCTTCTTCCAGTATTTTAACCAGGTGATAGGCAACTTGTTTTTCATCAGAAATCTCAACTCGAACTTTACACTTTGAGTGTTCATCCAGATTTTTTGTAATTTCTTCTTTCATTCTTTTTAAGATGACTTCTCTGTATTCACTATCCTCGTCAAGAAGTGAGTGAACTTTTTCAATGGGGGCAAATTGATGATGTTGCGAACTCACATTTCGCCAAAGCGAAACAATTTCTGGTTCAGCAGAAAGAAGGAAAGACATCTCTTCAGTCGACGTCACAATTGGTTTCATCAAATTACTAGTATCGGCCAGACCGGCCACTTTTCCCACAGACGAGCCGAGATATTTTTTGGTCACCATGACAGGAACATTAGAGGAAGCGACCACTTTGGAAACAATTCCTCCGAGGTTGAACAGTCCCTGACTTTTGCCCTTATGTCCCATGATGACCATGTCTGGTTTCATGGTTGAAATGTGCTGCATAATTCCTTCGTAAGTCGAGCCGAGTACTACGTCCGTGGTCCCATGCACTTCGCATCGCCTTACTTGCTCCGCCATCCTTTGCCGCAACGACCTGAGGAGTTCTAAATTAATTTTCTCCGTCTGTAGTAAATAAGCTGAATCCTGGGCGAGCCAATCCCATTGAATAGGAAAATCAGCAATGTGCAGAACATGCACCGATCCTCCCACTTTTTTTCTGATCGTCTCTGCAGATTTGAGAGCAAAATCTGATGCTTGATTAAAGTCCGTGCAAACTAGTATCGTAGGTTTACTCAACATATTCGGCCCCCGGTTAATCATCACGCTACGCCCGGGAATATCAGAGGGCCATGACTAAAGTCATGTGAGCCACAATTTTGATTTGTTACCATTCCTATATGGAAGATAAGAAAGAAGGACGCACCACATTTAGTTTTTTTCATCTTTTTCTCGCACTTCTCTTTTTTTTCACGCTGAGAAGTTGTCTGGAAGGTTTATCCACCAAACGAATCCCCTATAGTGAATTTAAGAAATCTCTCGAACTAAGGGAGATCGAAGAAGTGACAATCATAGGCGACATGATTCGAGGAAAATATAAAAATCCTAACGACAAAAAAGACAAATTTGAAACAATTCTCATCCCACCTGAAGTATCTAATGAGTTTGAAAAATACGGCGTTAAATATGAGAGTACTGGCAGTTCAAAAATTCTTGAGGCATTTGCCAGTTTCGTACTTCCTCTGATCCTCTTCGTTGCATTTTGGTATTATCTCCTACGACGGGGCATGAAGGGTCTAGGTGGTAGTGGTTCATTCATGTCGATTGGAAAGAGTAAGGCCAAGATTTACGTCGAGACAGATACCAAAACCACCTTTAAAGATGTAGCAGGTGTGGATGAAGCTCTGGAAGAATTAAAAGAAGTCATCGAATTTTTGAAGAACGCCGATAAAGTCAAAAGTCTGGGCGGCAAGATGCCAAAAGGAATTTTACTCGTTGGAGCTCCCGGCACGGGGAAAACCTTAATTGCCAAAGCAGTCGCCGGTGAGGCGGGTGTACCCTTCTTCTCCACCAATGGCTCTGAATTTGTAGAAATGTTTGTTGGAGTCGGAGCCTCGAGAGTCAGAGACCTTTTTGAGCAGGCGAAAAAATCTGCCCCCTGTATCATTTTTATCGACGAACTCGATGCCATGGGGAAAACACGCCACTCGAGCATTATTGGCGGCAATGATGAAAAGGAACAAACCCTTAACCAGCTATTAGTAGAAATGGATGGATTTGATACTCAGGGTGGGATCATCATCCTAGCAGCTACTAATCGCCCTGAAATGATCGATCCTGCTCTTTTGCGAGCAGGTAGATTCGATCGACAAGTAGTAGTCGATAAACCAGATAAAAAAGGCCGGTATGATATTCTTGCCATCCATTCCAGAGGAATCAAGATGGATGAGAGCGTTGACCTCACTGCTATCGCGGGATTGACTCCTGGTTTTTCTGGGGCAGATCTGGCGAATCTAGTCAATGAAGCAACTTTAATTGCGACCAGAGAATCAGCAGAGAAAGTGAATACTGATCACTTTACCAGGGCACTTGAAAGAATCATTGCAGGGCTAGAGAAGAAGAATCGTATCCTCAATCCAAAAGAAAAACATATTGTCGCTCACCACGAAATGGGTCACGCCTTGGTTGGGCATGCTTTTAATAGAGAGGATAAGATCCATAAAGTGTCCATTATTCCTCATGGTATAGGCTCCATGGGTTATACCATCCAGCGCCCTACTGAAGATCGATACGTCATCACCAAACAGGAATTAGAAAACAAAATGGCGGTCCTTCTAGCGGGACGCGCAGCGGAGATCCAGAGAGATGGTACTCAGATTTGGAATGACTCAGGAGCTTGGTTTTGTTTCTTATGAAGATTCAACCCCCACGATGCTGGAGACCAAAGAATTATTTACCCAGAAAAACTATTCCGATGAAACGGCCAAAGAGATTGATGAATGCGTTAAACGTCTCTTAATGAGTGCCTATCTAAAGGCCTATGACTTTCTAAAGGGACATCAAAATATTTTGGAGAAGGCATCAGAAGCACTTATCGTGAGAGAAAAGCTCAACGAAGAGGAACTTAAAGTATTCTTCGCTGAGCTAGATAATGATCAACCATTTGAAGAATCACACATCCACTAAATTCCTAGACCCGATTCCCATGAGGATAAGTTTCCGGAAATTTGTGTTTATCAAAAGTCACATGTAGCGGATTCAAGGCATTGGTATGATCAAGAAATATAAAGGCGTCATATCTATTGGCCAGGGATGTGGGGACGTAATTGCCTCTATGTTCAATATCAGGATCATAGACGACACCAATCGCCCGATGCCCTTTGACTTCACTAAGTGCGGTGCCATGTTTTAATGGGTCAAACATTAAATAGAAATCAGAGGAAGCAACATTCGCAATCACACTGTGGCATGCCTCCTCTACGCTTCCAGGTCTTGCCTCAGGGATATCAAAGGTGATTACAGGACCATTCCAAATATATGATGCTGTGACTGAGCCTGAGTAGGTTCCAAAGCCAACCAGACCGACATTATCGGAACCAAATATTTCACGCGCCAGTCCACCAATATTGATCTGCTTATTTATCACCATATCGGTGGCGCGGTAATCCCCGATATGGGTGTTATGTTCCCAAACAATCGCTTTGGATCCAACACTATAATGATCAAGCAGCATCTCTAAGGTGCTCATCATGTGAGTGTCACGGACATTCCAGGAATCATCATCACCAAACACCATGGCCCGGTAATAGCTCTCAGCATTGTTAACAATCCGGGCGTTTTGTCGCACGTCAAACCAGGCCTCATTATTAGATGAGGACGTGATCTTTGCTAATAGTGTGGAGTTAAGCACATCTAAGATCTGTTGTTTACACCCTTCTGGCGCTTTAAATAAAGACTTAGCGTATGACTTTTCATCATGCCTATAGGATTCAAGGCACCCATATTTCTTCTCCGCAACTTTGGCCAGATCCGGATCGATTTTTCTCAGTGTGTGTATAACCTGATCCATTGATTCATAAAAGGAATAAACGTCCAGCCCATGAAACCCTACTTTCGTTTCACGGTTTTCATTCCAGTCTTTGAGCCAGTCAACAAATTCTTGAAATTCTGTATTGGCCCACATCCAGGTTGGCCAACGATTGAACGTAGAAAGCACATTAAAACTGTTACCTCCGCTGGCACCTCTCACAAACGAATTCACCCGCTGACAAGGTGGCCAATCCCCTTCCACTGCTACAAAATTAAACCCATGATTCATGATTAATTCTTGGGTGATGTGTTGTCTCCACTCATAAAACTCTTTGGTTCCATGACTGGCCTCACCAATCATGACAATCTTTTTGTCTTTTAAAGAAGTGACAAGAGGTCCAATCCCCTGCTTGTCATGTAGAGGGTGAGCATGATCAATAATTTCTTGTAGGTAAGTATTCATGGGGAATCTCTCCTTTCATCCTGAGAGGGATGGAATTCTTCTAAGATCGTTAAAACTTCGGCATCACTCACTTGATTAAAAACTTGGTACCACTGTCCCACAGCGGAAAACATCGGCGGGCGTTGCAGGCAGATGATTTGATCAGAATACTTTTCCAACAGCGGATCATTACCCCGAGGGCATACAGGTGCAGCAATAATGACCTGTTCTGCTCCAACATTTTTTAAAAACTTTGCAGCAGCAGCGGCAGTGATTCCTGTTGCGACTCCATCATCGATAAGTATGACGGTCTTACCAACCACTCTCGGAAGAGGTCGGCGCCCTCGGTAATTATTTATTCTTCTTTGCAATTCTAATTTCTCTTGGGCCACAATCCTTTCAATTTCCTCTTTGTAGTACCCTTCGGAAAGCATTGCTGCAGGATTGAAGAGTGGGTGAAAATCCTCACACATGGCACCGATTCCATACTCGGGGTTAAAGGGTGCTCCGATTTTTCTGACAATCAAAACATCCAAAGGGGCGTGTAATTTGATCGCCACTTCTCTGGCCACAGGAAGCCCTCCCCTGGGTA
>JAIFLR010000004.1 GCA_020048985.1 Halobacteriovorax sp.
CATTCCTCGAGGTAAAACACAAATTGAAATCCATGACCGACTGGTGTGTCTGACAGCGAGGGCGAGTATTGGCAAAGTGGAGGAGATTTTTGGAAGCGAGCACTTTTTGGAGCGAAAAATTGGGTAGCTGCCTCGCTACCGGCCGCCAAAAATATTCTTCATACGGGCCATGAAATTGCCGCCAGCGCTTCTAGGTCTGGTGATAACTTTGTTTTTCTTCATCAACTCATTCAAAATAGTTGATTGCAAGTCTTCCAGTTGGAATGGTTTTATCAATTGTGGGCTATAATTTGTGTCAGCACCAGATATGGCAATTAGTGGAATCCCTTTAGACGCGCATTCATTTCGAAGCGTTTCAAAGGGAACAATTTTGTTTCTATAATCTCCAAGAACAATGTCTGCATCATGCCAGTCATTTTTTTTTAAATTATAACAATTTAAAACTTCATAGTGACTCTGCTCCATTAGATCTTTCATAAAATCAGCAAAATCTTTATCATCTTCAAAAATAACAACCTTAAGACTCATGCTTACTTCCTCATTAAACTTTCACTATTATTTGAATGAATCGAAATTAAATGCAATGTTATTTGATCGATAGCATAAATGATTAATTTATTCTTAAAATAAATCCGTACAAATTTAATTGTTTTTAACGGTTATTTGAATTTAAGATGTTACTGTGGGTAACTTTAGAAAGAATGGTAGCGACGGGCAGAGTTGAACTGCCGACCCCAGCGTTATGAATGCTGTGCTCTCACCAACTGAGCTACGTCGCCATAAGAAAAAAGTAGAGTCATACTATTGAAATGAGTGCCTCTCGTCAATAACAATTTCGCAGGATTATACTGCTTTGGACCTATGAAAAAACTCAGTCACACACCTTATAGGGCCTTGTTCTTTAAGCATGTTTTTAGCTTTTTGGGCAATGTGGCCACCCCTCAGGAACTCTCCGGATCCCACGTTGTTGCGGTGTCCGGTGGAGTCGATTCCATGGTTTTGCTGTGGTTTGCGCACCAACTCTCCAAACAGGGTAAGATCGGGCCTCTTCGCGCGACTTTTGTTCATCACCATACGCGCTCTGGTCAGGATTATGACGGGAAACTGGTGCAGGGAATTTGTGAGCTTTATGAGATTCCTTTTACCATACTCCACGCCCAAGATTTGGATACGGAGGAAGGGGATTTTGAAAATCGGGCGCGCAAGTCCCGCCGCTCGCTGCTTTCTGCGGATTTAAGATCAGGCGAGTGCCTGTGGATGGGTCATCACCTGGATGATTCTTATGAGTGGAGCCTGATGCAAAAATACCGCTCGGGTCAGCCTAAGTCGTCTTTGGGGATTCCTGTGCGAAACGGAAAAATTATTCGTCCCTTTTTGTGCGTGAGTAAAGATCAACTAATGAGTTTGTCTCGTTTTGAAAAAATCAGCTTCAGCGAGGACCCGACCAATATTGACACTAAGTATGACCGAAATTTTTTGCGAGGGGAGCTGATCCCTTTAATCAAGAAGCGCTATCCAAAATATCTCAAGCATTACGTGAATCACGCCAATCATATGGCCGCGATTCTGCATTTAAGTATTACCAATCGTATTCGTGGAAATCAAATTCATGTGTTTGATCAAGGGGCGATTATTCAAGGCCCGCAGTTCACGCAGTATCAGGTACAGGAACTCCTGCACACTTTTTCTGAAACTGATCGGGGCGAGATTTCTGCACAAATTTTAAAAATGTTTAAGGCGATTGATAACCAGAAGAAAGGACCTTTTCATTTTAGTGGTGGGACAGAAATTTATTACACTCACTATCTGCTGATGATCTATCAGCAGAGGATGAAGAATAATGATCAGGCGATTGCCAAGGTACTGGCGGGAATTTCGGACGCTGAACTGATGAGTCTGCCGACTTTTAATCTCAAAGACCTGCAATATGCTTGGGAGAATTTGACTAAAACTTCGGACGCGATGCTGAATATGCCAGGATTGATTCTCCTGTGTGAGCCGAGCAATGTGGGTAAGACCTTGAACGCTTCGGTTTATGATCCACTGTTTCCATTGGTCTCTCTCGTCTGTAAAAACCGAAATTATCGCTTTGTAACAGCACTAAAGTGTCTTGAAACATGGAAGCGCAAAAAAGAGAAGTTGCCTGAAAAGCTCAGGCTTGTTCCTCTTTGGACATTGTCTAATCTCTTTCCTTTCCAAGAATAATTCCCTCCCGTATAATTGCTTCAGACGTTTTAACGCTCAAAAGGTACTGAATTATGCGCAAACAACAAAAAACTCTCATGCTGTGGATCGTGGTTATTCTGATCATGGCATTCGTTATGAAAGCACTTGAACAAAAAACTGTTCAGGCAAAAAATATTAACTTCTCTAACTTCATCACTGCTGTTGAAGCAGGCAAAGTGAAGGAAGTGACTTTCCAGGGTGATAATGTCATTCAAGGAAAATTCAATGAAGGCTACGAAAGTGGCAGTTATTTTGAATTGACTGGTAATACTGGGGACGAAACTTTCCGCATTTTAAAAACTGCCGGGATTATTCCTAACTACAAAAAAGAAGAAAAACAGGGCTTCCTCTCAACGTTGTTGATTAACTGGTTGCCAATGATTTTGCTTTTTGTGTTCTTCTTCTTTTTCCTCAAACAGCTTCAGTCTGGCGGCGGAAAGGCCATGAGCTTTGGTAAATCAAAAGCTAAGATGCTCACGGAAAATGACAAACGAATTACTTTCGTTGATGTCGCTGGTGTAGAGGAAGCTAAGGAAGAATTGGCAGAGATCGTAGACTTTCTAAAAGAGCCAAAAAAATACACTACTTTGGGCGGTAAAATTCCTAAAGGCTGTTTACTCGTTGGTCCTCCAGGGACAGGTAAAACATTACTCGCCCGAGCAGTTGCGGGTGAGGCCGGTGTACCTTTCTTCTCAATTTCAGGCTCTGACTTTGTAGAAATGTTCGTGGGTGTTGGTGCAAGCCGTGTTCGTGATCTATTTGAGCAAGGTAAAAAACACGCTCCTTGTATCATCTTTATTGATGAGATCGATGCTGTTGGTCGCCACCGTGGAGCAGGTATGGGAGGCGGTCACGATGAACGTGAGCAAACCCTTAACCAACTCCTCGTTGAGATGGACGGATTTGAATCAAATGAAGGCGTCATTATCATGGCCGCTACTAACCGTATGGATGTTCTCGATCCAGCTCTCTTGCGCCCAGGTCGTTTTGACCGTCGTGTAACAGTAGGTCGCCCAGACGTTCGTGGTCGTCATGAAATTATTAAAGTTCATACTCGTAAAACTCCGCTTTCTGGAGATATGGATCTGGAGATTATTGCTAAAGGAACTCCAGGCTTTACTGGTGCTGATCTTGCTAACCTTGTTAACGAAGCAGCTCTTCTGGCCGCTCGTGACGGTAAAAAAGCACTGAGCATGAGTGATTTTGAAAACGCCAAGGATAAAGTCCTTATGGGTGTGGCCCGTAAGTCGATGATGATTTCTGATAAAGAGAAAAAACTCACGGCTTACCATGAAGCTGGACACACGATCGTGGGGATGAACCTTCCTCAGACGGATCCTATTCATAAAGTTTCTATTATGCCACGTGGTCAGGCTTTGGGTGTCACTCAAACGCTTCCGAACGAAGATATGCTTAACCTTTCTAAAGAGAAGGGTGAGAACTTCATCTCTTTCCTTATGGGTGGACGAGTAGCTGAAGAAATCGTCTACGGCGAAATGACTAACGGAGCTTCTAACGATATTGAGAGAGCAACTGATCTTGCTCGTAGCATGGTTTGTAACTGGGGTATGAGTGAGAAGCTAGGTCCAATTAATTACGCCAAATCAAATGGTGGAATGATGTACGGTGGGGAGAATGTTTCTTTCTCTGATGAGACTTCTCGCAGAATTGATTCAGAAATTGCCAACCTCGTGCACACGAACTATGAAATCGCTAAGAAGATTCTTAATGAAAACGTTGATGCCCTTCACCGTGTGGCCCTGGCCCTTGTTGCTTGGGAAACATTGGATGCTGAGCAGATTCGAAACATCGTAGCTGGTAAGGATATTGGCCAGCCGGTTTTAACTAAAAAACCAACTGATGCAACTCCTCCATCTGAAGGCACAACTGCAACTGCTGCTCCGATCTTCGGCGCTGGAAAACCGACTCCGGCCTAAATGAACTTAAAACGAATGGGGGTGATGAACATCACCCCCGATTCTTTTTCTGATGGTGGAGAATTCTTTTCAACTGGTTCCATCTCAAAACGTCTGCAATTCCTTAAACAATTTGAAGTCATCGATATTGGTGCTGAATCAACGGCGCCGCAAAACGGTGCGATTTCGTCCTCAACTGAATGGGACAGATGGGAGATGGTGCTGCCGTTTCTCAAGGATATCTCTACCACCATTAGTGCCGACACTTATCATCCTGAGACAATTTTTAAACTTTTAAGATACTGGAAGGATCACAAGTTAAAATCCAGGTTAGTTTGGAATGATGTTTCCGGTAAATTTGATGATTCTGTTAGAGAATATTTGCTGAGTGGGTTTGATTATATTTTTTGTCATAACTTAGCGCCTGATCGGGAACACTCAGGTCGCCATATGGATTATGTCGCGGCCGAATTAGATCTTGCTGACTATTTTCATGAGCACCGTCACCCTCAGGTGATTTTTGATCCTTGTCTGGGATTTTCTAAAACCTATGAGCAGAATTGGGCGGTAATCGAAAATTTTGGACAGCTTCAGCGAGATCTTGACCATGATCGTTGGGTGATTGGCTTTTCGCGTAAATCGTTTTTGCGCAAAAAATATTCGTTAACTACAAATAATGATCTGGATCGTGTCCATGGCCAAGAAATCAAAAATCTATTGCTCAAAAGTAGTGGAGAGATCTGGGTAAGAACACACCGGCCAGAACTTCTGCATCTTTAGCCCTTTGGCGAATGAATGACTTAAGGTAGAATGATGCCTGAAATAATGGAGAATCGATGGAAGTCGCCAAAAAAAACAAACAAAAAATTCTGATTGTAGACGATGATAGCGATCTGCTCGAGATGCTTGCAGATATTCTTACCAACGCCGGCTTCAAAATTGTTACTGCTTCTGATGGTGTGGACGGCTCCTTCAAATATGCGAATGAGAATTTTGACCTCGTTTTAACTGACATAAAAATGCCAAAAAAAGATGGAATTAAACTTGTTCAGTATATTCATACATCTGATGCGCAAAAAATGATGAAACCGGGTAGTGCTTTTAAGCCCACTCCCATTATTCTGATTAGTGCTTCCATGGAAGAGTATCGGATGGAAATCGATATTTTGGAAAATATCGACACACTCAGTAAACCATTCAGCCCCAAAGAAGTTGTTGAAAAGGTTAATAATCTTTTAGATAAAAAAGTAACTCCAAATTCTTCAGCTGGGTCAGTAATCGGTGTTAAGGCCGGTGAATATGTAATTAAAGAGGGCGAGACTGGGACTGATATTTACTTTGTAAAAGAAGGAAAGATGAGT
>JAIFLR010000053.1 GCA_020048985.1 Halobacteriovorax sp.
TCACTGAATCTGCTTTAACTTTGAGTTTGGCAAATGAGACGCAGTCCGATTCGGCCAGCTTCTTCCATTCTTTCTTTGCTGTATCGTAGCTGTGAAACTGTGGCTTATCACCTTGTTCAGCAGTCTTCTGGCTTAATACAACCATCATGTTATTTTCAGCAGGGAAAAGGGCAACCACTTCACGGTGCTCAAGCTCAGCTGGCATCGGGATTTTTGTGGAAGAAAGTTTATCCTTAGAGATTTCTAAAATATAAGTCTCAGGCTCCATTCCTTTTTGCTCGAGCTTCACGCCGGCAAAAACATTCAGACCACTATTCCCAAGGGAAGTGAAGACCGGCGCCTGGGCGCAGGCCACGTTGGTCAAGAGAAGTGAGGCAAGTGTAAAGGCAGATATCTTTTTCATAAATAATCCTAATTAATTTTTTTAAGAACGTCTTTTACCGAATCATTCAGCTCTTTGATGACTTTCGGTTTGCCATCAATCTCACACGCTTCAGGTGGCAGTGGCTTCAATACTTCTGGTACAAATTGCTCCAGCCCTACGAATGTATGGCCTTCTTTTCTAATTGCTGCGATCCACTCTTTCAAATGATCAACAGTATATTTTTGAATGTCGTGGAATAAAATGACTCCACCTTTTTCGGAACAGATCTGCTTAAGAGTTGATTGAAGGAGAGTCGGGCGTTTTTTCGCGTCCCAGTCATTGGTATCAATGTCCCAACCGACATGCTTAAAGCCCGCGTCTTTGATGGTCTTCATTACCATATCATTTTTTTTCTGAGTCGCTGGATTTGAAGAACGAAATGATCCGTCACCATAAGGCAATCTGAGAACGGGACTTAGATAATCTTTGAGAAGGGGATTACTTTTCATGATATTCGAGCGCATGGCCTCTTGAGAGAGTTTTGCATGGGCCAGGTGATCATAGGTATGGGAGGCGATGTAGTGGCCTTCCTTTTTCTGTCTATCTAAGATGGCATAAGAAGTCTTATTACTTGGATTCGCCTTACCACCGGCAAAGTGGTTTCCCAGTACAAAGAAGGTCCCTTTGATCTTTTCTTCCTTGAGGATATCCAGCACTTTTGGTGTTAAAACCGCGTGTGGACCATCATCAAACGTCAGTGTCACGGGGTAGGTCTTACCGTCGGGACAGGCCGCATAGAGTGAGGGGATTAATAGGACACTGAGGGTAATAAGTATTGTTTTTTTCACATCCCTCTTGTCGGCAGGATGTGGGAAATACTTGAGTTTTTAGCCGATTTCTTCCCAAATGGTTTTTGGCTTCAGCTTTTTTTCTTTGAAGTAAATGAGAGCGTCCTGTATTAGAGATTGGTAGCCTCTGCCATATTCTTGAGACATGGATTTAAAATAAGATATGACCTCTTCATCTAAGTTGATGAATATTCCTTTCTTTTTTGCCTTTGAAAAATCAAACCCTTTATTAAATTCTTTTTGAATTTCAGCTTTTAGTTTTGGAGTGATTTTTTTAAGTTTAGCTTTCTTCATTTTGAACTCCGGAAATAAGGTCAAAAAATGCGTTTTTCTCTAGGGGAGTTGCTCTCCTCGCCATTATAATCCGCGATATCCCATCCTCATCGATACAATAGACATATAAAACTTCCTCCATATTGTCGGTGAGTCCTATATAACTACAATCTCCGTGTATGTTATCAACAGATATGCTCAAATTATTTAGTATGATCTGTTTGGCCAAGGTAAAATCAAGGTCATATTTTAAGATATTCTCTTGTTCATCATCTTTAAGCCATGCCACACGCTTAGATTGCACGCTAAACTCCAGTGATTATATATATATATAGTATATATGTCAAAATGAGCCATAACATGCTGAAATGGCTACTCGCTTACGTAAAAGCTACGCTCGAGATAAGCCACAGTCAATGTCATAAAGGTGCCAAGTTGAATCTAGTATCTAAACAACAAATCCGTAAATGCCGTGGATTCTTCATCAAAGTGATGTTTGCTCTCCAGCACTCGGGCCGAGACAAAAGTGAAATGAGGGCGAAGGAGTTTCTGGTACTGCTCGCGGGTGCGGTGAATGGCGTACTCGTCTTTGAATTCAAGCTCACTGACCTGGCGGCCGAGCTCCACATTGGTAGGAACGGTGAGATAGAGGTACTTTATTCGTTTGCTCAAAATCGGAATAATTTCTTTTAATTCTTTGTCCGTGAGGTATTGAAAAACCGACGTACAAATACCGAGATCAAAATTGTTATTTTTCTTTCTGTCTGTGCGGCACCAAGTGACGAGATCCTCTTCGTAAAGCGCCAGATCAGTGCTCGCTACGGGACGCAACTTATGCGGTTTGGCTTTCTTGAACGCATAGGGAGAGGGCTCAATTCCGACGGCACGGTGAGGGATAAAGGCCTTGAGCATTTCCCGAAAGAGATGAGCGTAACCAAAGCCCAGATCAATCACGCTGGTGATGTTCACGTGCTCGATATCAAGAAATGAGACCAGATAGCTCACGTGGTCTTTCGCGTTGCCGATTCCGTCCATAGACATGGGTTCGGAGTAATTTTTATCCCAGTAGGTTTTGTCGAATTTAGTCATGAGCAGAAGCTTAGCATTTTTAATGCAATTTAGAATTAAGTTTTAATTTGGGGCTGGAAAACAAGACGTCGGAGTTTCGAGCAAGGTAATCAGGCCGGGCTTCTGTGATGACTTTGTAAAAGACGCCCAATGGATGGGCGCCCTTAACCAAAGGATTTTCATGGAAGAAATGATTAGGGTACTAACTCTTTTTATTCTTTTGTTACAGCTTGCTGTAATTTTAAGAATGAACTGAGAAGGTTTCAGGGGAGGAGCACCAACTCCTTCCCACCTAGTTATTTTCCCACAAAATATTTTAACAAGATTTTGGGGTGGAGTATATTCAATTTTAATTGTTCGAGATTCCTACAAGTTATCTATGTTCAACCTGGCACCTTTTTGTTGTTGATCACAAGGCCAAGATACCTTTCTCAAGTTTGCTCTTTAATTCTTTATCCTGCATTGCAAGGATTTGCACAAGATCTATAAGCCTATCAACTGTGTAGAGGTGATACTGGCATCGGCATATCTCACTAACTCTGGTCTGATTTGTACTTAAGATTTTTGCCATCTGTGAATTTGTAAGTTCTCTTTTCATTTTGAACTTTAGAACTTGCTGGCAAAGTTTAAATTTCAATCTCTCAGAAAACGGAGACTTGTTCCCGGGGATGACAATTTCACCTTTTGCCTCTTGCAGCTGTCCGAGTTGCTCCAAAACGTTATCAATATCTTTAGGTCGTATATATTTAGTTTTCATGATTTTTTTGTATCCTATAAAGAGTGATGACCCCTATCCATTTTAAGCTATGATCCTGACAAAATATCATTCGATATGGGTTTTCATATTCATCTTTCAATATCTTGCAGTAATAGATGTAATTTCCACGCATCATATCCGATTCTAGACTCATTTCATTTAACAAAAAAATAAACTTTAAAACATCCTGTACCGAGAGTGTCGACCGCTCAGCCCTTCTCTCTTTGCCTTTATTTATGTGCTCCAAATCAATGAATACTTCTTTGACCCATCTCTCATTGAAGTTGATAGGCTTGATATCAACTCTAATCACTTCTGCTGGGAACATTTACTCTCACCTTGTTTTTATACGTAATTCTGTTTAATGTACAGTATTTAGTATTTTAAAAATGTACGGAAAAAATACGCATTTAAGGTCTTCTAGTCAATGTTGAAAAGGTGCCAGGTTGGGCCACAGTTCTTGATCGGAGTACATTCAATTTCCCAAGCTGGCACCTTTTTGGCCAAAAAGGTACGTGACACCTTTCATGATGCGTCGGTAAAATGGGGGGATGAAAAAAGTATTAGTGACAGGTGTTGCGGGATTTATTGCTTCTAAAACAGCGGAGCAGCTGCTCAAGCAGGGTGTGGAAGTGGTGGGGATTGATAACCTCAACGACTACTATGACGTGAGCTTAAAACAACTGCGCTTGTCAGAAATTAAAGATGCTAAATTTCATTTTGAAAAAATCGATATTGAAGACAAAGCAGCACTTCAAAATCTTTTTAAAACGCACCAGTTTGATGTGGTTTTTAATCTCGCCGCCCGCGCAGGTGTTCGCTACTCCATGGAAAACCCCGATATTTACATGAGCACCAATGCTCAGGGCACACTCAATCTTTTGGAATGCATGCGAACGCATAAAGTTCCTAAAATGGTTTTGGCCTCAACTTCTTCGCTCTATGCTGGTCAGCCCATGCCGTTTAAAGAAGACCTTCCGGTAAATACTCCCATCTCTCCTTATGCCGCGACTAAAAAAGCGGCCGAGGTGATGGCCTACACTTATCACTATCTTTATAAAATTGATGTTTCGGTGGTCCGCTACTTCACGGTTTATGGGCCAGCAGGGCGTCCGGATATGTCGCCTTATATTTTTGCCGACAAACTTCTCAAAGGTGAGGAGCTTCCCGTATTTGGGGACGGCTCTCAGTCGCGGGATTTTACTTACGTAGATGATGTGGCAGCAGGAACAATCCTGGCCGCCAAACCTCTGGGCTATGAGATCATTAATTTAGGCGGAGGGAACAATCCCTATACGCTTCATCAGATGATTGCCTTGATGGAGAAATTCTCAGGTAAGAAGGCCAAACTTAAATTGAGCGATAAGGTTGCGGCCGATATGGACGTGACATGGGCAGATATCTCGAAAGCGAAAAAGCTTTTGGGATGGGAGCCGAAGGTTGGGTTTGAAGAGGGGATTGAGCGGCTGATTAAGTGGCATCAGACATTTGAAATATAGGTCTCAATCGCAATATCTAGACCTTTATTCAAATCAATTTCTGGTTTCCATCCAAGCGCTTTAATCTTTGTGACATCCAAAAGTTTTCTCATCGTCCCATCGGGTTTTGAAGAATCAAAAACAAGCTGTCCTTTGAATCCCATCTTCTGAGCTATCATCTTGGCCACTTCACCAATTTCTATATCTTCGCCAGTTCCTACGTTCATAAAATCAGGAACGTCTTTTCCTTGTTTCATAACATGAATGCAGGCGCGGGCCATATCATCAACGTAGAGAAATTCGCGGCGTGGTTTACCTGAGCCCCAGATAGAAAAAACTTTATCATCGTTCTTTATCGCCTGGTGAAGGCGCGCAATGAGGCCTGGAATAACATGAGAATTTGTGAGGTCATAGTTATCGTTGATGCCATAAAGATTTGTTGGCATAACCGAAACCCAGTGAAGTCCATATTGACGTCTAAAAGACTCTGCCGTTTTGAGACCCGCAATTTTAGCAATGGCGTAGGGCTCATTGGTAGGCTCAAGCTCAGAACTAAGTAGATACTCTTCCTTCAACGGCTGTGGGGCATTCTTAGGATAAATGCAGGAGCTGCCTAGAAATAAAAGATGAGGAGTCTTAACTTTAAAAGCAGCATTAAAAACGTTTTGCTGGATTTGCAAATTTTCAAAAATAAAGTCA
>JAIFLR010000069.1 GCA_020048985.1 Halobacteriovorax sp.
AGAAAGATTTTAATTTCTTTTTAAAATCTGAGCTTGGTGGTGGAATGGTGTGCTCTAACGAGCTCTTATCAGAACATTTTGATGATATTCGGTATGCTTATCGACTTATTACACTCAGTTATTTATTGGAAGGCCAGTGGCACATGAATATGGTGTCCAAACACTTCGTTCAGGGAAAGGGATGCCAATTTGATTTCGACAAGTTTTTAGATAAATGTCGTCCTAAAAATGTTGAAATGAAAAAATTTATAAGTCTTTTAAAAAAACACAAACCACGATTTGAAGAATCATTGCCTAAGACTTATATCAGAAGTGACTGGTGGCGGGATTTCTCCAAAAAAGATTTTAAATACTTCTCCCATTACCGGATTGATCAAGACTGCAAAGGTCAGTGTGAGCAAAAAGATCTTGAAGCAAGATTTAAGAAAACTTGCGAGCAAGATGAATCACTTATGAATTTAATTTGTTCTGAAATGGACGAGATCTATGGTGTTTCGGAGAGTACCGACGCCTACAATCTCCTCGGGCTTTCAAATATCGTTAATACCTTTAATAAACAAGGTGAGGCGCTGGGATGCATGAGACGCTTCTCTGAAGTGATGGCCCACAAGGAAGTTAAATATTCTGTCCTGCCTTTTCTGTTTCCTACATTGAGGGCCCATTTAGAGAATCAATATAAAGAACGTTTTCTTCAGGGAAGGGTCTTCTTCTACGGCTCCGGAAAGGAATTCGAAGAGAAGGGATTATCCAATCTATACGTAATGGAGCAGCCATTTAAAATTGCAGAATTGGATGGTGAGAAGCCACTACCTGCGGTCCCAGTACCAACTAAGGTTGAAGCCCCTCAAGTGGCCTCTAAAGCTGCGCCGGTTAAGGTTGAGCCAGTGGCCAAGAAAGAGATCGTGGAGATTTCCGGACCGGTGAAGAGTGCGTTTTTACAAGCTGCCGAGATTCGTAAAATGCAAAATCTAGAGCGTGTTGAAGTCGACATGCTTAAACTTAAATATGATTATGTTTTCACACTCAACATGATTAACAATCTTTCTGCCAAACTGAAAAACTTCATGAGTAGGGAAGCTCTGACGGAGATGGTTACCTATGATAAATTAGGAACTCAAGAAGGGCCCGTGCCACTTTTATTTTTAAAGTTCATGATTGATATGCAGGAGCACACGGGCATGTACAATCTGTTGAATATTGTAGGCGACGAATTCTATGTCTCAAATGAAATTGATTCAGGTTTTAAGACACAGGTTGAAAGAATAAAAATTATTAATAATGATTCTGATAAGCAGTGGCAGATCTACATTGTTAGACCCTAGTACCATTCCGCTTTGATCACATGAGCACCCGATCCCTTGGCTGCTTCGAGCCCCACTAAAGAATCTTCAAAAACCAGAGTCGCCTCCGCTTGGGCCTTAAAGTGGGTCATGGCGGTAAGATATGGCCACGGATCAGGTTTCACTTTTAATGAATCATCGCGGGTCAGGACGTAGGAAAAATAAGATTCAAGTTGGGTTAATTGCAACAGCTTTGTCGTGATAACTTTCTCAGATGAAGTTACTAGTCCTATCTGTAGTCCAGAAATCTGGGCTTCAATCAGAAGTGATTTCATGGCGGGAGCGAGATAAGTTGCACCATCCAATTTTTTTAAAATCTCGAGTAAATAACGGTTTTTTTCGTTCACAAAGGCCGTCACGTCCCAATGCTCTGGAAATCCTGGCCAGTCTTTTATCAGTTCAAATAGCAGATGATCGGCCTTACCCATCATGAGTTCATGTAATTGTTTAGGGGCCAGTGGTGGGTTTATCTTCTGATCCCTACCGATACTTTGAAGGGCCAGGGTGTGATACTTTTCTGTATCAAAGAGCGTCCCATCCATATCAAATAGCAGTGTTTTAAGGCCTGGAAATGCCGCCTGGAGAATTCTAAGGTCAGGCACGCTTTTCATACTCAAGTGATGGAGATGTGTCATAGAAATTATTTTAACTTGATGCAGGGTGTTTTGGCCACGCTCATTGGCCAAAAAGTTAAAAACAGAGTACAAAAGCCATAAACTTACGAGGATTTGAGCATGAATGATACAGGGATCAAAAAAGATCTATTAAGCCAGCTATTGTATGAAGCTCAGGCCTACAAAAAATTTGAAGATATTGAAAAACTAGTTGAAGGTGGTGGAGATCTTTCCATGATACCCATTCAACCCCTTTATGTGTCCTTGCAAAGTACTTCTAAAGATCAAGTGGCACTCATTCTTCCTAAACTTTCATCTGAACAACGTCAGGCACTAAGAGACATTGATCTTTGGCAAAAAGATACCCTGGATCCACAAGCAGTGGCTTATTGGTTTGAAGTCTATGCCAGATGTCCTGATGATGAGGTGATTTTAGAGTATGTGAAGAGTGAAGATTTTCTTCTTAGCATGAAAAACCAATTCACCATTGATACTTTCGATGTTGATGATCCCATGTATCCTGATGATGATAATTATTTTCTCACTGAAGATAATCAGCTTTTAATTGCCTATCCTGAAGACTTCATTTTAGTTCAGGAATTGAAGGAAATGATCAGACGCCTTTATTCAGACATTGGGGTTGAGAATGCCTACGCATTCTTATTCAAGATGGTCGTGGATTCTTATCAGATCATGGAAGAAGAAATCTATCAGGCGAAAAAAGAGCGATTAAGAGATTTTGGTTTTGTTGATTATTTTGATGCTCTTGAATATAACTCATTCTATTTCTCGACGACTCAGATCGATGATTTTATCAAAAATAAAAAAGTGTTCACTGGTCTTCTGGATTCAGTTTCTGCCAATCAAAGCCTGCACGCGACTTCACTCGTTCCCTATCAGCATGGTATGGATGGAATTAAAGAAGCCCTTATGGCGATCTCAGATAATTCGCGTTCACAGTACCTGCATTTTAATTTTGTTCGACTAGTGAATGCCAGAATGACTTTAGACGAGGCTCTTAAACATGGGTCAACGGCCATGTCGAGAGTAGGGAACCAGACCCGACAGTGTCTTGAGCTCGCTTTTGAGTATGTTCAGACTCACATTGCAAAAGACAGGATCATTTTCCAATATTTTGATTTCATGGACCTCTATAAAATTGGCCATAGCCTGATTGAAATTACCAAAAAGAAAATGAAGAAGGCCATGGCCGAAACTCCATTTGAAAAAGATGATTTTGGTTATTTCTTAGGTCTTTATTGGAATGCCTTTCTTGAGAATTCCCATGAAGAAGTTGCTAAGTATAAATTTGACGGAAGTTCAAAACCTCTTGAAATTAAAAATCTTGAAGCCTACAGACTTTGGAATGAAGCTGCTGAAACCTTCACTTCAGCTCTGCCTTTTGTGAATACATTTTTCAGTACTCTTGAAAAACTTAAGACCGATGGATTACTTAACGATCAGTTTTATCTGAATTACGAAGTTGATAACATAGACTTCGAAGCTATTATGATTTCTAGTTTTATTAATTTTGTGGGCGGTCATTATCATGAGTCTTCCGCGGGCAAGATGGGAGTGACTATTTCAGAACTTAAGTCATTCTATCACCTGTTTTTTAGCAAAAATGGTGAAGAGTATCTGATCAAGGGCGAGGAAGATCCTCAAATCATGCTAGAGCAGTTGAATGGTTATGAAATTGACGGGATGACTGAAGAGGACTTCAAACACATTGGTGGACCAATTCTTTTAAACTACACGAATAACTAACTTTGAGTTGGTCCAAAAAATGAATCAAAAATCTCCCGCATGGATTTCCTGTAGGGAGATTGTGGTTTGTTACAAATTTCAAAAATATTCTTTTTTAGAAGAGCAATCTCTTCTTGCTGCGCCTTGATCAAATTCTCACCTTGCTCATGTTGACTTGCGAATGGAAGATTATCCATCAATAGATCTTTTAGCTTCATTAGTCGGGTTGAATCGTTAGTAATGAAGGTAAAGTGTTCAAAGCCGACTTCTTTTTTCGGCGCATTCCCTCGAGGAAGAAAGTTCGGGTCTGAAGAATGATGGTCGATAAATTCTTCAAATCCCTTTAAGTCTTCTTCAGGAGAACTCTTTAATAATTTCTTTTTATCCATTCTTATTGGCCTTAATCAAACGATTTAAAATAGATCGGTAGAATAAGCGCTCTTTATCTAATTCGAAAACCTTGCGGTGAATTGCGCCATATTTTTGTAAATTCGTATCGACATACTCGGGATCAGCATTTCTTAATTCTTGCTGTAGTAATTTGTTGCGGCCTAAAAGATGAGATTCTTTTACATTCATCTTGGTGTCTTTCTGGCTAAAAAAACGGGGCAGCTCCTCTACGCTTTTTGCGTTTGGCATTTGGGTGATAGAGCTTTCCTGATCCATAACCAGATAAACCGGGTAAGGAAATTTGTAGGAGAAATTGTTGGTTGAAAAAAAGTTTTCAATGAGGCCCACCATCTCACGCTGCTGATCAAATTCCAATTGCTTCAGATTTAAAGCAACAGGATGCCTCATGTTCATCTCGGGATTTAGGAAATTCTTTAAATCATCCAGCTGCAATGATTTAACATTAATGTGCTGATAGATTGGTAAACTCATACACCCATTATTCCTAGGTTTTGGCCGGATGTCGTGGTTTAATTAAAGAGACTAATGAGACTGTCGGATTAAAATAGTCGGAGAATATGATTAAGTTGCATTTCCCATTCGTAAACCTGCCGCATGAGTTTGTCACTCTGCTTAAATCTAATCTATCAGTGACTAACTCTTCAGGAACTATTCTCGAGATGATCGGTCCTAACCGCGCACTCTTATCCATTTTAGAATCTGCCTTTGAGGAATTTGATACGGGCCGGGGGCTTGAAAAAGTTATCATGACTCTTGGTTGGTCAAATTTTCGTGACCGCATGGCGAGTGTATACATCTCCAAATCCATCTACGGGGAGTTTCCTTCTAAAACCGAGATGGAATTAGTTGAAGATATTAAATTTCTTGAAAATCGATTCACCGATCATTCAGTTAACAGTTACTCTAGACTTTTTTTATTCGGTTTTTATCTTAGGCTTGCAAATTTTGAAATTCAGCACAGAGAAGATAACAAGTTTCTGGAAATCAAGATTCCCGACGAACTTGGGGCTATGCTTAAACTTTCTCAGGGGCGCTCCGAAAAAATAGATTGGTTGATCCTTATTCTGGTTCATCTCTTCTCTTATTTTGGTGAAAAAACATTAATGAATCATTTGGTAGCTGGAAAAAAATTTGAAGAACTTTATGCTCAAATGCCAAAAGAAGATCAACTAATAATGGGACAAAACCTTATGGCCTATGGGGCCAGCATCCAGGAATCAGATATTTTCCTGTATGAAAAAGTTTAGGAAAAATTATGTCTAAAAATAAAGTGAAAGACCTCTTTGATGAAATTGCCAAAAAATCTGGAATTACAGAGGTGATTATCAATGGACTAGATAATGTCTATGTCGAAAAAGATGGGGAACTCATTCGCATTGATATTAAATTCACTCAAGAAGAAGTGGAAGAGTTTTGCCAGGAACTTGCACAAAATAACCGTAAAGTTTTTAACAGCGAAAATCCGATCATGGATGGAAATCTTTTGGATGGAAGTCGTCTGAATTTAATTCATAAAGATTATACTAACGGGTGTCACGCCATCACAATTCGTCGTTACATGAAAAGTATTAAGACCTTTGATGGGTCTCCAGAAATTTTTGGTCTCTCTCCCAATTGGATGTTTTTTCTTAAGACACTAATTAAAGCTAAAGTGAATATCGTTGTGGCCGGTGGAACGGGTGTAGGGAACGCGAGCTTCAATTCAACTTACCCAATGTGGTAAGACTTGAGGCCAGACCTGGCGTTGGGGATAAGAAGGGCCTGACCATCAGAAATCTTTTGAAAAATACCCTGAGAATGAGACCCGATCGAATTATCGTAGGTGAGTGCCGGGGTGAAGAAGTCTTTGATCTTTTGCAGGCGATGAATACCGGCCACGAGGGTTCTATGACCTCGGTCCATGCCAATACGCCGGGTGAATGTCTGATGCGTCTGGAAAACCTCTACCTGCTTTCAGGATATGATCTGCCACTTAAGGCACTCAGATATCAGGTATCGACCGCAGTGGACTTCATCATTCAGATTCGCCGAGACAAAGATGGCAAACGAATCGTTTCTCACGTTACCGAGATTGCTAATATGGAAGGCGACCGGATCCTCATGCAGGACGTAGGATTGCATAAGAACGGCGAGTTTAAATTCACCGGACTCGTTCCAAGCTGCATGGAGCGCTTAACCAAAGCAGGGCTGCCTAAAGACTTCTTTCTTGGGACTTAGGTCAGATCTTCTGACCCTGAATAATCTCTACTAAACGCTTCACATTCTTCTCTGGCGTTTGAATTAAAACACCGTGACCGAGTCCCGCTACCCAACGTTTAAAATCAAGACCACGCTCACGCAAGTCAGCGTAGTAGGCCTTGGCCTTCTTCTCCATCAACTCTGTTGGTAAATGTAACCAGGCCGGATCAAGATTTCCTTGGATGAAAACATGTGGAGGGAGAAGTTTTTGGATTTCAACCAGATCACAACGCCAGTCAACACCGATAACGTCGATATGAGTCAGATCCAGTGCTTTCAGATGGCAAGCTTGCGTGTGTTTTGAATAATATATAATTTTTGTCTTAGGGGATTTCTCTTTAAAGGCCTTAAGCAGGGCGGTGATTTTAGGCACGATATGTTCCTTGTAATCAGAAGCACACAACTCACCGGCAGCAGTATCAAATAAGGCAACAGCTTGCGCCCCGTTGTTTGCCTGCATAAGCATTTCTTCCAAGAGCTCAGGCATAAGCATGTTTGTGAAAGCTTCAAAGCGCCCGTCAAAGAGGCCTTGTTTGGCAGAGACCAAATTCCCTGCGTGAGAGCCTTCAACGGCATAAGTGTAAAGAGTAAAGGGAGCTCCTACGAAACCTAAAAGGGTCACGTCTTTTGGAAGACGCTCTCTGAGAAGCTTGCAAGCGTCACCTTGGAATTTATAAAATTCTTTTCCTGGAGCAGTGATTTTTAGTTTCTTAATGTCTTCGGGAGTCTGGAGGTGCCATTCAAGTACTGGTGGCCCAGACTTGTAAGACAGGCCCATGCCTAATTGCTCAAGCGGAAATAACAAGTCTGAAAACAAGATAGCAGCGTTGAAGCCAAAATCTTGTATCGGCCCCAAAGTCACTTCACAGGCGAGTTCAGGATTTTTACACATAGTCATGAAATCAGAATCTTTTTTGATATTCTGATAGTGAGCATGGTAGCGACCTGCCTGGCGCATGAACCAAACAGGGAGAAAGTCTTTTCTGTTTTCAAAAATATCCATATTAATTTCCTTTAATTTCTAATTTATAGCCGATGCCCCGAACAGAAGTAATCTTAATTGATTCTTCTGAGTCTGAGTCGGCCCATTTGCGTATTTTAACAATATAATTATCGATAGTTCTGTTAGTAGGGAAGCTATTTTCTCCCCAGATAGATTCAATCATCTCGTCGCGTGAGACGACTTCATTCTTTTTTTCGAGAAATAATTCTAAAATAGCGCATTCTTTTTGGGCGAGCGAGGTGATTTCTCCTGCTCCGTCCTGGATTTCAAAACGTTTGGGCCAAAAAATGAGTCTCCCGAAATGCATCTCATCTGGATTAAGAAGAGTGAAGTTTCGGGATTTTAAGATTCGGTCAAGTCTAAGGGTAAGCTCTTTGAGCTCAAATGGTTTTGTGATGTAGTCTTCAGCACCAAGCTCGAGTCCCTCCACGCGAAGGTACGGATCATTCAATGCTGTACAAAAAAGCAGGACACAGTCTTTGCGCTGGCTTCTGAACTCGCGGGCAAGATCAATGCCTGAGCCGTCCGGAAGTCCGATATCGAGAATGGCGATGGCAGGTGCAATGGCCTTAAATTTTTCTCTCGCCTCGGCACAGGTAACGGCAAGCTCCACCTGGTACTTCTTCGCTCTTAGGTAGTCCCTGAGTGTTTGTCCCAAGTTGGGTTCGTCTTCTACTAACAGCAGAGGGAGATTAGACATCACTCCCTCCTTCAGGTGCTCGGAAAGTGAGTTTCATTTTAAGTGTGTCGGTATTCGTGATTTCAAAACTTCCATGCATTTTTCGCATAAGGTTTTTAATCAGATAAAGTCCAACGCCGGTGCCTTTTGCTGAATTAAATTTGTAGAACAATTCACCCAAGCGACCGGCATTGCCCTGGAATTTGCGGCCTTGATCATCGTATGTCAGTTCAACCGAAGAACCCGATTTGATCGCAGAGATGCTTACTGTCTTGGAGGATGGATTATGCCTGATGGTGTTTTCAAATAAGTTTCTGAAAATTACATTAAGGGCAAGTTCATCGGCCAATACTTCCTGCGCATCTTCACGAATATTTAAATTCAAAGTGAGTTGGGAAGCCAGTTTTTGCTGGTGCCGCTTAAGGTATCGTCCCAGACTAATGGGGGCCAGTGTCAGGTTGGCATCTTCTTCTATGCGGGACAACTGAAGGCTTTTTTCTAATTCGCTTTCAAGTTTGGCGGTATCCTCTACTAAACGGCCTGCCAGTTGGGAGAGCTGTTCATGAGAATGCGTCTCGTCTTCAACGAGTGCTTTAATAACTTCAACCTGCAGTCGCATACTAGCGAGAGGGGTTTTTAATTCATGGGAGAGAGATGAAAAGAATGCCTGTAGAGCCTTGGTCTTTTTCATGTCTCTGAGATACATATAAAAGAGTGAGGCCCCCAAAAGCGTGAGGAAAATAAAAAAGAATGACCCTTCCCACTTCATCATGTTCAGGAATTTTGCTTGAGAATTAAGCTCTGGCAGACTGAGGGAGCTTAGCGTTGTATGTAGTTTAAAAACTAAGTAGAGCCACCAGGAACCCAGCCCCAGAAGCATAAACACCCACAATAATGTGAGGCTATAAAACCATCGTCGAGTGCGGTTTAATTCCATAACCTGTTTTTTAAATCCTCAATCACTTTATCATCGTGAGCAATACTTCCAAATCCTACTTCATAAGCGTTCGGAGCAAGGTAAATGCCCTTCTCCAGCATGACTTTGAAAAGAGCAAAGAATCGCTCATTCATATTTTTAGGAAGGTGAGTGATGTTGCTCAATTTATCATGAGTAGAGATAGGGTAGAAAAGAGAGCCATACTGAATTGTTTGGTAATCTTCAAAACCGTTCTTATCCATCCAATCTTTCATGACTGCCACGACTTTGGTGGTGTTGCTATTTAGTTTCTCATAAGCAGCTGGTGTGAGTTTCTTCAAATTCACCAGACCTGCTGCCATAGCGACTGGATTTCCAGAAAGTGTTCCCGCCTGATAGACCGGACCAACTGGGGCCAGAAATTCCATGAACTTTCTAGGCCCGGCCACTGCACCGACTGGCATTCCGCCGCCGATAATTTTCCCATAAGTTACGAGGTCAGGGATGATGCCGGTTTTTTCCGCCATCCCACCAAAACCAATTCGAAAACCAGAAATCACTTCATCGAAAACTAACAGGGCACAGTGTTTATCACAAAGCTCACGCAAACCCTTGAGAAACGCTTCTTCCTGAATTAGAAGCCCATTATTGGCCGGAAGTGGCTCGATGAAAATTGCTGCGATTTGATCTTTGTGATCGTCGAAAATCTTTTTTACTTCTTCCAAGTCA
This sequence comes from Halobacteriovorax sp., assembly GCA_020048985.1. Classification (GTDB taxonomy): domain Bacteria; phylum Bdellovibrionota; class Bacteriovoracia; order Bacteriovoracales; family Bacteriovoracaceae; genus Peredibacter. Next base: position 9,677 of record JAIFLR010000069.1, read on the forward strand.
CCCAGCTCACAGATAAGTGTGTCGTCTGCCTGATGAGCAGTCACACCTTTAGAAGAGGCCTCTGCAGTTCCAGCGAGACCTGAGCCAGCTTTAATCAGCATGGCATCGAGGTGACCGTGGTAGCAGCCATTGAATTTAATAATTTTGGCCCGGCCAGTAATTCCGCGCGCCAGACGAACGGCAGTCATTACAGCTTCAGTTCCCGAACTCATAAAGCGGATTTGTTCAATAAATGAAATCTTGCCGATAATAAACTCGGCCAACTCTAGTGAGTATTTCTCACAAGCGCCAAAAGTCCAGCCGTTGTCCAAGGCCTTAATAATTGCCTCTTTTATTTCCGGATCCTGATGGCCATGAATCAAAGGTCCGAAGCTCATACAGAAATCGATATAATTTTGTCCGTCTTCATCCCAAATATAGGCACCCTTACCACGATTGATAAAGCGAGGAGTGGTGTGTAGACCTTTAAAGGATCTTACCGGAGAGTGAACTCCGCCGGGCACAAGTTTAAGTGATTTTTCAAACAGTTCATTTGAGTTCATAAAATTCCTGCATACTTGCCAGAGGGTGAATTTTTACCCCTGCCTTTTGAAATTCCTGCCAGGTTTTGCCCAGACCACAGAAATGGTGAGCATCCTTGAGGAAAGGAAAATGTTTAAGATAAGTTTCATATTGGGCAAAGCTAGTCCAAAGACAAGCACCTACATTTTTTAATTCGGCCTTGAAATCCTCTGACACATTCTGGATTTTTCTCTCGTAACAACCAACGACATTGCCGAGATCACTGGTGGCTTCATTGTGAGAGAGAACAGTCCATGAAGTCTGAATTGCGGGATGAACCATTTTTAATACTTCAGAATGTTTCAAATCCATCAGATCTTTTGTGCCAAGAGAATCGCTGGTGCCATTAATCCAGATGCCTTCAGCGCAAAGTCTTTCTGCTGTTTTAGTTCCGGCAGCCCAAACCCCTTCAGGGGCGGAAGCGAATGAGGCCTGCAGTGTAGGAAGAGTGTAGCGGGAAGTGACAAAAACATGTTTATGATTAATATCCACGACTTTAGTTTCAGGGATTTTTCCTAAGAGCTGATCATAAATGGCATCAGTTCTCTCGCCGCGTGGAAGACCGACAAAGATTTTCTTCTCTTGTGCAATTTTTATCTGAGGCATCCCTTCGAGCCATTTCTTATCAATCCGGACCCCGTCAACTTCACCAGCGTGAACATGCAAAAAGGTGTCGCCCACTTTTTTTACATGTATTCCCACTGCCAGGTGACAGCCGCCTCCAAATTCTTTGAAAGCAACTCTCTCGCGGGTCACTTCCTCAACTGTAGCAGCATGGTTTAATTTTGCCAGGATTGCGGCCAGTTTTCCGCCGTCGTTTCGATCGGCACGCATCTCAATACCAAGGGCCCCTTGAGAGGCTGCCGATGGGAAAACACTCTGTGGGAGAATAAAATAATTTAAGCCTTCCAGAAGACCCTGCAGTTCAACCCGTGATTTTTCTCCGTGAGAAAGTCGCTCCAGTCCCGCCAGCGCAAGAGTAATGGCGTGGTACTGACCATCTTTTAATTTTTTGATACGGGAGTTAACATTACCGCGTAATGTTTCGCAGCGAATGGGATTGTTCTGTTTATTAACAAATGGAAGATATTTTTTGAGAGAGTGAGTGAGGTTGGCAATTCTTCGAGGAGAGGAAGTTCCTACGACCAATTCACCTTTCCAATCTTTTAATTCTTTTATGTGATGCTTAGGCATGAGAAGAATATCATGAGCAAATTTTCTTTCTGTGATTGCCGCAAGCTTAATGCCTTCAGGTCTGACTGAACCCAAATCTTTATAACTGTGAATCACAAAATCAACCTCGCCCTTAAGCAAAGCTTCATCCAATTCTTTTGTAAAAAAATCTTTTCCCTCAAGCTGCCAAAGTGGCTTATTGGTGATCTGATCACCTTGGGTTTGAATCAGAACCAGTTCAAATTTCTCGCCAGAAATCCTCTCTAATTCGTTTTTCATTAACGTAGACTGAGTCACTGCTAGAAGTGACCCGCGGGTGCCAATTTTGTAGGTGTTCATAGGTTTAGAGGTATCTCATGTCTGGCATGAATTGAGGAGCAATTACCGATGACATTTGTTTTAATTTTGCCTGAAAAAGTGATTTACGCTTGAGGGTGATTTCGATCATTGCCTGGCGGGCAAGTTCGATCTGGATTTGTTTGTGATCTTCCATGATAGCGCCTTCATTGAGGATATCATCTAGACGCACAACACCTTCTTCGATGGTAAGATCAGTCTTGATCACCGAGGGGCTCCCGAGATCTACGAATTGGCGTGAGCCGTTTTTAGATTTCCACTCAGCGAAAAAATTCTCATTAAATAAAATAGAATCAGTACCAACGGTGTTGGCGATAAAAGGCTGGTTAACTAAATTGTGGCGCTCTTCCCAAGGAATGATCGAGATATTGTGAAGCTTGGCAAGCTCCAGAGTTCTGGCTTGATTCCTTGCACAAATAGAAACCTGAGCTTTCTTTTTAAATTGGTTTATGAGGTCTTCTGCCAGAGCACCTGAGCCAACGACAACAACGTGGTCAGCCTTCGATTTCTGAATGAGATGCTTGCGAGTTAGAGAAGCATAGGTCTTTTGAGAAATTCCGATCAGGTGTTGAGTGCGGATATCTTTTGCGTCTTTGAAAAGTTTCTCAAGGATTAAAAGGAGCTTGGTGTCTTTAAGTGTGGACTGAGTATAGATCTTGTAGGCTTCTTTAAACTGTCCAACAATTTCATTTTCACCAATCAGTTTACTTTTGAGACCACAAATTGTTTCCAGCAAATAAAGGTAAGCCACTTCACCTGTTTGCAACACATGCTCAGGAAGCTCCTGACCCTTAAAAGGGTAGGTATTAAACGCCAGCACCAGTGTGCGCTGACAAGTTTTAAGGACAAAGGTTGTTCCATTTAGTTCTTCGTCCGGAAGTGTTCCCGAGCTGAAGTTCCAAAGCTTAAGGCAATCTAACATGGGTAAAGAATATTAAATGCGGACTATATATTTGTCATAGAAATGTCATAAATTGCTGAAAAAGAAGAAAAATAGCCAACTAATTTTGTCTAGCGTCATGCAAAATCTTGACGTATTCTTCACAATAACATTATCTCATCTTTGCTATATCTTTCAGTACCTTGGAACTATATATGTCGACCTGGATTAAAAGCCGATTTTTAGCGTTTGACCGTAAGGTTGACGGTGCCATCACGTTCTTTGTTCAGCATTACGGAAAAACCAAATTCATGGTGGCGATGTCTAAAAAGGCACAATACTTTGGTCTGGAAAAGCTCTTCTTGAAAGGTCCTAAGGCGTTCGTCTATTTTTTTATATTTTATTTGATAAGAGATACTATCCTTTACATTATCATACCGATCGGTTTTGCTAAATGGATAGACTAGTGATTTTTAAGGAGAGTTGATGGGAGCCTTTACTATTTTCTATACCCTGCTCGGGGGTCTAGGTATCTTCTTTTTCGGAATGAAATTCATGTCCGATGGTCTACAGGCAGTGGCCGGGGACGTGATTCGTAAAATTATTAATTCTCTCAATAACAACCGCTTCATGGCAGTTGGTGTTGGTTTGCTGGTTACTTGTATCATTCAGTCATCTTCTGTGACCACGGTTATGACCGTAGGATTCGTCAATGCCGGTCTCATGACTTTGAAGCAGTCAATTGGAGTGATCTTCGGTGCCAACATCGGGACCACGATCACTGGTTGGATAATTTCTCTCAAGCTTAATAACCATGCCCTTCTCCTAGTGGGAATGGGATTTATTCCGGGACTTTTCTCTAAGGCCGAGAAATGGCAGCACCTTGGCCGTGCACTGGTTGGCGTGGGGTTCGTATTTATCGGACTTCATTTTATGGGACAAGCATTTGCTCCTCTCAGAGAAAACGCAGCATTTCTTGAGTCTATTTCCTATTTCACAGGTAACTACCTTGGCAGTTATATCGCTTCTATTATCATGGGATGCTTGTTGACTATGATCGTGCAATCTTCAGCAGCGATGCTGGGAATTACCATGGCCTTGGCAACTGCTGGTGTCATTCCTTATCACACTGCGATTGCACTGCTTTTGGGTGAGAACATCGGGTCAACTATTTCTGCTTTGCTGGCCTCAATTGGGACTAACGTTAACGCTAAGAGAGCAGCGAAGGTTCACGCGATTTTTAATATATTGAGTGTGATCATTGTTTCTTTCATCCTGCCATATTTTATTCAAGCAGTAGATGCACTCATTTCGCTTGACCCAAACTTTAGAGACGTTGATGGTACATACCCAAATGTCTCTCACCATCTTGCCATGGCCCATACACTTTTTAACGTCGGTGCAACTATATTGTTTCTCCCATTTGTGAACGGTCTGGCCAAACTTGTGACAAAAATTTCTCCGGATAAAGAAAATGAAAGAGAAGTTCCCCACTTATTAGTTCTTGGTGACCCATCCAACATGCTTCCGGCCGCTTCAATGGCCCAAGCCGAATCTGAATTAAGAAAGATGAAAGACATTGTTGAGCGCATGTATAAACTCAATCGTGAGTTCTGGTCAGCAACAGATTATGATCCAAAAAAACTCGCTAAATTGATCGATTATGAGCGAATCACGGACAATATTCACAAAGAGATCACAGTTTTTCTTTGTTATGTGATGGAAAAACCAATGTCTCACCATCAGTCTGAGCAGCTTCAATCAATGATTAAAATTGCTGATGAGCTAGAGAGTGTCGCAGACTATATTGAAAGACTTGCTAATTACCGTGATCGATTTAAACAAGACGAAACCTTATTCGGTGAGAGTCGCACGGAATTTTTCCAGTTCTTTGATGATGTATGGGACTTCTTTGATTTAGTAGGCAAGGGATTTGAAGACAGTGATATTTTAGACATGCAAAAGATTGAAGCTAAATCTAACGAACTTCAGTTGTGCGCAGATGCAATGAGAGAAAAACACCTTGATCGTATTTCAAAGGGAACATACCCTCCAGTGACGGCGCTTACTTATTCAGATATGGTTGTCGCCCTCAGAAAAATCCGCGCTCATGCTTTTCTCATGGCGAAAGCTATTGAAAATTTCCATTCTAAGCACGAATAATAAACAATGTGCCACGTCTTTAAACACGTGGCACATTTCTAATGGCACTGATTAATTCTTTAAAACTTAAATCCGCTCTTCTTTCCACTCGGTAAATCAAAGAGAGTTCATCTTTAAATGATGGCGCATTGGGCACTGGCCTGATCTTGTCGCTAAGAGCGGCGACCCGCGAGGGCAGAATGGCCATGCCCGCCTTGTTTTCACATAGATCCCGAATGACTTCTAATGAAGAAGAATGAATCTCCCGTTTAAAATCAAAAACTTTCCGCATGTTTTTGAGAAGAGTCTGAGACTGCTTGAGGTCCGGATCAAGGATTAAAACATTACCTTTGTAAGCGGGATGTTTAAACAAGGTCACTTCATCAGTCAGGAGTTTATGGATCACCAAGTCCGGGTGAGGAATCGTATTGATCACTAGTCCTAGATCGCATTCGCGGCTAATAACTTGTTCCGCAATTTTCCGGGATAGATCATGAATGAGATTGAATTCGAGTTCGGGGAATTTATCTAATAGCGGCGGGAGAAAATCAGCTAAAGTGTATTGGGCAACCGAACTATGTACACCCAATGAATAGCGTCCCATGGGCTCTTTCTGACCTTGAGCAATCATTCGTGTGTCCCGCTCCCATTCAAGTAGCATCCTTTCACCAATTTGAAAGAGTCCTTCGCCTTGTCTGGTGAGGCTAGAGCCTTTGCGCGATCGTTCTAAAAGTATGATGCCGGTTTTTTCCTCAAGACGCTTTATCGCCTGAGTGATGGATGGTTGAGTGACACCCAGGCGCTCAGAGGCGCGCGTGATGTTGCCGGTTTTGGCGACTTCGAGGAAATATTTCAGGTCAGTGAGGTTATCAATCATAAATCTTGCCTATGTTATTCATTTTAAACATTGATTTTATCAATGCAGCCTTAACCCTTATAAATGATAACAGAGAAATTAACAAGAGGGAGAGGTATGGATACTAGAAGAAATTTTTTAAAACTTGCGGGCCTGGGTGGTATCACAACCATCGCCACTTTTAAGGGGGCCCAAGCTCTGGCCAGCTGCGATTTTCGCCAGACGCCGATACAACCGTTGGGTCCATTTTATCCCAAGGCCTTTCCCATTGATACCGATGTGGATTTGACGAAGTTAGGCAACCGGTCGGCGCGTGCCAAGGGAGAGTTAGTGATTGTTTCTGGCGTGGTTACCGATGATTTCTGCCGACCTATTAAGGGAGCGATCGTGGAAATTTGGCAAGCTTGCCACACCGGCAGATATAATCATCCTTCTGATACATCCGAAAATCCTCTGGACCCGGACTTTCAATATTATGGCACCATGAGGACCAATGAGAGAGGAGAGTATTTTTTTAAAACAATTAAGCCAGGTGCTTATCTTGCGAGCGAGACATGGAGAAGACCACCGCATATTCATTACAAAGTTAGTCTAAGGGGCTACCAAGAACTCGTGACACAACTTTATTTTGCCGGGGATTCACTTAATCATCATGACAGGATCCTTCAGGAACTTAATAGCGATGATCAGAATAAAGTTGTGGTGAGTTTTGAGCGTGATCTGATTGAAGGTGAAAGTGTCCTCAAAGGTATTTTTGATATTACTTTAAAAAAGGCATAAATATGTTTGGTCTAGGAATGGGAGAGTTGGTTTTGGTTGGCGTGATTGCTCTTTTTTTTGTGGGGCCCAAAAAAATCCCTGAACTGGCCAAGGGACTGGGTGAAGGGATTGGATCATTTAAAAAAGCATTAAAAGATGAAGGTGGTAAGTAGGGGAAACCCCCTACTTATTTCAAGTGACAGGTTTTAACAATTCGAACATCTTCTAAGTCGTTAAAGATGAGTTCTGTGACATCAAGACTATTTTTCTTTTTTTCCTCCATCGCCCACGTTCCCACGAGACCAGCTGAACTTGGACCGTTGGTGCGGGAGAGAGTCAAGGTTGCAAGTCCATCTTTTAAAATCAATTTTTCGTCTTCAATTGAGTAAGTGAATTGTTTATTGGCATCGATATCAAGGGCACAGACATATTCATTGTCATAGTCAGAATGATGGACCTGCTGTTTTAGGATGAGCTCCCGCTGGCCAACGATTATGGGAGTGCTGACTCCTGCAATATACATTCTTCTATAATTTTCTGTTGTAAGGGCATCAGTGGTACTGCACTGGATGGCGCGATTGTTGGAGGAGCGGCACTTACCAAGTCGGGTTCTCATAGCGTCGTTACATGAGGCCAGGAACAGTAGGGTGATCAAAAGGGTAATTGTTTTCATGGGTTCATCTTAGAGGGTCAGAGCGCTTTTGGGGGGCGGATTGAAGATTTTTACCATTGTTGACAACAGTGTCTAGAAGTTAGACAGTTTTAATTGTTCCTGGAGGACTAATGTTTTCAACATTTTTAACGGGTTTCACCGCTCAATTTGTAGCCTTAGATATTATTGGTGCGGTTCCCATTTATTTTTCCCTGACCCATAATATGGAAGACCATACCAGAAACGTTATGGTGAATAAGTCCATGCTCGTGGCCCTGGCAGTAGCCTTGGTTTTCATGCTGATTGGACTTCAGGTTTTTAAATTCATGGGCATTGAGCTTTTTGATTTTAAAATGGCAGGTGGTTTGGTTCTACTTTTGATTGCCTTGTCTGAACTAGCAGGTGGCCCTGAAGCAGAAAAAAATTCTTCCGGGTCAACGGGGATCGTGCCCATCGCAGTTCCCTTGATTTCGGGCCCAGGTGTTTTAACGACTCTCATTCTTCAAGTAAGCACTATTGGTTATCTGATGACATTTCTGGCCCTCATTCTCAATTACTTTCTGGCCTGGATCGTTCTAAGACATTCCAACAAGGTTAAAAGTCTCATCGGGAAGGACGGAACACTCATCATTTCTAAAATTGCTGCACTCCTACTAGCTGCTTATTCACTGGCGATGCTTCGTTCTGGTATATTTGAAGCGATTTCTTTCTGGAAAACCTCTAATTAGCACTGTGTCACGGGAAAGAATTCTTGGATTCTCACAGAGATTTTGAGAAAATTTCCTTGCACACACTAACCGTCAACGAGAGAGAAAAACATGGGATTGATTTTCGCTTCTGCAGGGATCTTAGAAAGATCTCGCGGTCTAACTTTTGATGATGTTCTGCTTATGCCTCGCCACTCTGAAATGAATTCACGCAAGGCCCCTCAGTTGGATTCACAGGTGACAAAAAATTTCAGGTTAAAGTCGCCGATTATTTCCTCCAACATGGACACCATTACTGAATCTGAGATGGCACTTAAAATGGCTGAGCTTGGTGGACTTGGTATCCTTCACCGATTTATGTCGCCCGAAGAACAAGTTAATCAGGTGAAAATGATTCGTGACCGAATCAGATCTCTTGGGCTTCCGGTTGCTGCAAGCATCGGTGTGAAAGAAGAGGGAATGAGACGTGCTGATATGCTGGCAGATGCTGGTGTTGATATATTCACTATTGATATTGCTCATGGTGATTCTGTCATGATGTTTGAAACGTTGGATTATGTGAAAAAGAAATACCCGAAGATTGATGTGATTGCAGGGAATACGGCAATGCCCGAAGGAGTTCGAGGTTTAATCGAACATGGAGCCGATGCCGTTAAAGTTGGTATTGGCCCCGGATCAATGTGTACCACCAGAATCATCACTGGCTGCGGAGTTCCTCAATTAACAGCTGTGGCGATGTGTGTATTTGAAGCTCAGAAATATGGAGTTCCCGTTATTGCTGACGGAGGTATTAAAACCTCTGGTGATATTGTGAAAGCTTTCGCTGCAGGGGCCCAGACAGTCATGTTGGGATCTATGCTCTCGGGTTGTCTTGAAACTCCTGGGGAGATTGAAGGTGGTCGCAAACGTTATAGAGGTATGGCCTCAAAGGACGCTCAGGTTTCATGGAGAGGAGAGCTTCCTCAGGGAATGGCGGCCGAAGGTGAGGCACGTTGGGTTAACTGTAAGGGCTCGGTGGAAAATATCGTCCACGAATTGTGCGGAGGCATACGCTCAGGTATGACGTATCTTAATGCCAACACATTATCAGACATATACAAGAATGCCCGCTTCATGGAGATGACGGCTTCTGGTATGATGGAGTCCAAACCACACGGACTTAACCAATAGGTAAACATGTTTTCTGACGAAGCTTTAGACGCTGTTCTCACTTACCCAAAACTTTCTGAAAGACTATTGTCCAGACCGGATGATCTTACGAAAGTAAAAAAACTTTTCAAAGAAATTCACGGCGAGTTCTCACCAGCAGTGGTGAACTCTGCCGTGAAGGTCATTGATGCAACTTTTCTGAAATTGTATGACGGGGTAAATCTCGAAGTTTTTCCTGGAACAAACTTTCATGATTTGAAAGAAAAGTATCATATCGTGCTTGTGCCGAATCACCAGTCCCATGCTGATTACGTGGCACTCACTTACTCAATGTATAAAAACTTTGAAGTCGCCATCAGAGTGGCAGCGGGGATTAACCTCAATGTTTTCCCGATGGGCCAATTCTTTGGAAAGGCCGGAGCTTTTTTTATCCGTCGATCGTTCACAGCTGATCAGCTCTATAAAATAACCTTCGAAGCTTATGTTTATTACCTGCTTAAAACAAATCAGGTTGTTGAATTCTTTTTTGAAGGTGGAAGAACCAGAACGGGAAAACTGCTCAAGCCGAAGTATGGCCTGTTCCAGATGCTGCTTGAAAGTCACGCGCAATTAACTGAAAGTAAGCCCTTGATGTTCATTCCTGTTTCATTGGCACACGAGCATATTCCAGAGGAAAAGGCCCACGCCCGCGAATTGGGTGGTGGAAAGAAAAAACCAGAAAGCGGTGCTCAACTTTTTAAACTGTTTAAGCTTTTTAATAAACGCCTTGGCACGATTCATCTTCATTTTGGAGAAGGGATTGTGGTCGATGGTTATAAAGGCGAAATTAAAGAGGCGACTCAAAAGCTGGCCTTCGAATGTTTTACTGCCGTTGGCCGTGGAATGCCTATCACACCGTCGTCACTTCTCGCATTGATCATGCTGGATGAGCCATCTGGAGCTTTGACGTGGAAGCAAATTGAAGAGCGGGCCATTGACGTGGTTGATTACTGTCAGGCCCTCAATATTCCACTTACTCCCTCACTTAAATCAGACGCTTTTGAAGATTCACTCAGGTCAGCTCTGGATATGTTTATTGGAAACAAAAAAATCGAAGTTTTGAAGCGTGAAAAACTAAATCAGGTTTTTTACTCCATCAAATCAGAGAGGAGAGTTGAAGTTCTTTATCATAAAAACATGATTCTTCATCACTTTCTGGTCTCGGGTATTATCAATTCAACTTGGTTTAATGTTTTTAATGGCTCAATTAAAGATGGTATGTCACTGACACGTTTTCTTCAGAACAAACGTAAAGAATTGAAATACGAGTTTTATCTACCTACTGTGAAGGAGATGATTCGCGAAGCTTTGAATATTATTTCTTACGCTTTAGGCAGAAGAGTCCTATCCATTGACGAGTGTATGAAGCTCTCAAGTCAGGAGCTGTATCTTATTGCTACCAAAGTGAGACGCTTCTCCACTGCACTTTCGTATCTCTATGAGGCTTATTATATTTCAAGCATCTCAGTGAAGTACCTCGCGAGTGAGAGCTTTACTCAGGAGCGTTTTGTTCAAGTGGCAAAAGAACTTTTTGAGCTTGAACTTGAGCATGGCCGCGTGGTGAAGTATCCAGAGTCGTTTGCGGTTCCTATCATTAAAGAAACCTTGGATTATCACCTTAATCAGAAAGTGTTGGAAAGAAACGAGGACCGTACTTTTAAAGTCGTCGATATTCCGAAACTTGATGACTCCATCGATAAGTTCATTCGTGATCTTAATGATCAGGTTTCGATTAATCTTAAATTTAACAAGGCCTAAATGAAGTCTCTCCTGCCCAATTGCCGATTTTTAAGCCTTCCTTCCGAGCACCTTGGAAGAGACTGGTTTGAAAAATCCCAAGAAATTGACGACCAACTTGAGACGCTGGGCATGGATCTGGCCGAAGAGAGTGTCTACCTTCTTTTTGACCGGGCTCCAGGCGGAGTGATTGCGGGGGAGGCGGCCTGTCGTGTAGCCCGATCCGTCATTGGCCCTAAGAAGGATCTTGCCGGGTCCCTGCGCATGAGTGATTGGGTGCAGGCGGCTGTCCATCGGGTAGGGTTAAAATCTGTCGAGTGGCCCCAAATTCTTCAAGAATGTTACCTGGAATGGGAAAATCTGCAGCGTCAGGGGCAGAAAATTGCGGCCCCTTTCATGATCGTGGCGAAAAGACGGCTCACACCAGATGTCAGTTTGAGCTTAGAAGTCTTATTCCATGGCTAGATAAGCTTTTTAATTTGTCAGGTAGCCTCAAAGCGTTGTAATTTTGCTCTTTATTTAAGAAAGCCCCAATTGTTATGGAGGTGGGTTATAAGCGAAAAAGTTCAAGAGCCACGTGTAAACGAGAGAATCCGTGCTCACGAGATCAGACTAATTGGTGATGATGGTAAAGCTTACGGAGTTGTTACTCTAGCTCAGGCGAGACTCATGGCCGACTCTGAAGGTTTGGACCTGATCGAAATTTCCCCCAATGCAGCTCCACCAGTTGTGAAGATGATGGATTACGGTAAATATAAATACCAGATCCAGAAGAAGCTGGCCGAAGCCAAGAAAAAGCAAATTGTTATTGAGGTTAAAGAAATCAAATTTCGCCCAAATATTGAGAAGCATGACCTTGAAACCAAACTCAATCATATTGAAAAATTTCTTGAGCAGGGCGACAAAGTTAAACTTCTTATGCAATTCCGCGGTCGTGAAATGGCCCATAAGGACCTTGGTTTGGCCAAGTTCGACGAGATTGTTAAGGCAATCTTGGATAAAGGTGCCGTTATTGAGTCTCCTTCGAAAATGATGGGGAATCGAGTGATTGCGATGGTTGCACCAAAAAGTAAGAAATAACCCTAGAAAATACTTTCTCTCTCGGTTATCTCGTGATAACTTCACGCACTCAATTATTTGTGTATTTTATTTGTTTTTAGGAGCGATATATGGCGAAGATGAAGACGAAACGTTCAGCTGCAAAAAGATTCAGAGTTACAGCTACTGGTAAAATCAAATTCAAGAAAGCTCACTTACGTCACTTGTTGATCAACAAGTCTAAGAAAGCTAAGAAAGATAAAGGTTCTCCAGGTTATGTTCACTCAGGTGATTACCATAATGCTGCTAGCTGTATCCCTTACCTAGTATAGTCAGTTACTGATTGCGCCTTTGGCGCAAATTTATATTAACGTTCGAGAGTAGTGAATCAGGGTTAAGAGACAAATTAGTCCCCCTGTGAACGAAGAAGGAGAGCCACCATGGCACGAGTTAAGAGAGGCTTTAAGGCCCGTCAACGTAGAAACAAAGTATTAAAATTGGCGAAGGGTTTTCACTTCGACCGTCGTACGAAGTTCAAACATGCTTCTGAGACAGTTCGTCGTGCACTTCATTACGCTTTCATTGGCCGTCGTCTATTGAAGCGTGACATCCGTAAGCTTTGGATTGTTCGAATCAATGCTGGTGCTCGTATGCTTGGTACTTCATATTCTCAGTTCATCTCTGGATTGAAGAAGAAAGACATTACGATCAATCGTAAAATGCTCTCTGAGCTTGCGATCCACGATTTTAAAGCTTTCACAGCTATTTTTGAAGCAACTAAATAGTAATTATTTAAAAGCCACCTTCGGGTGGCTTTTTTTTTGCCTAAAATGACCACATTGTAAGAACTTATAAAATTATCATTTTTTTAACCTGCCGAAATTATTGTAATATATGATTTTTTTTCTCTTGAGTTAATTCTGTTTACTGCTAACCTATTAATAATTCTAAAAAGTTGGCGATAAGCTTGTGAAACTTCATGGGAGATTTTCGATGAGCATGACTAAGGCAGACATAGTAGAGCGTATCTACAAAGAAGCAGGATTCTCTAAGAAAGAGGCTGCTGAACTAGTAGATTTGGTCTTCAAAGTCATTAAAGACACACTGGCCAAGGGCGAGAAAGTTAAAATTTCTGGATTCGGAAATTTTTCTATTCGCGACAAAGCGACGCGTGTTGGTCGTAACCCTCAAACGGGTACGGCGATGAATATTAGTGCTCGCCGAGTGCTAACATTTAAACCTTCTCAAATCTTAAAAGAAGACATCACCGAGAGATACTCACACCGTCTTGATGAGAGCGGAAATGAGAATACAGCACTTCCTATTAAAGAAGCTAAGCCTCGTGCTCTGAGCTCATTCCTTAATAACGAAGATGACACAGTCTACGATGACGATAATGATGATGATAATGACGAATAGTCATTCCATAGATTCATCTGATATCGTTTTTGCATGATTCCAAATAAATCAAATTTTAAATTTCAAGAGCTCACCCCGATCACTGGGGTGAAGCCTTACGTTATTAGATTCTGGGAAACAGAGTTTGAAGAGATTGCACCAGTTGATTCTGATTCGGGCCAAAAGCTCTATGCCCGTAAAGATGTCGAAGCCATATTCAAAATCAAAAAACTACTCTTTGACGACAAGATGACAATTCTTGAAGCGAAGATTGCCATCAAGAACCGTGATATTGAAGTTGTTACTCAGGCTGCCCAAAGCGACGTGAATGAGGCTCCAGGCGACGGCGACAAGGTCTTTCTTAAGAACATCCTGATCGCTTCACTACAAGTTATAAGTGATATTAAAACCAAAAGAAATTGGTAGTTAGAAAAGTCTATTGGGCGACAGGTTTCGGAGCGCCTAACATTCCACCAAGCTTAATCTGATAGAAGCCATCTTTTTGCGTGAAGGATTCAAACATCATATCCACCAAGGGAAGGGCCTGTCTGAACGCTTCAGAAAAGGCAACTTCGCCACTGAGGTCAAGTGGTGACATACCAGCATTTCCTTCTTGTAAATCAATCTTGCCTTTGAAGTTGGCCCTTACGGGAGAATCTGTATCACCCATGATTAACTTTTCAATCTGAATACGAGGCGGATTCTCACTTGTGGCCTCAAGGTAAAACTCGTTGAGTTTTAAAGGAGGAGTAGTAAAGCCCTGAATATTTTGTGGAGGAATCTGAAGGTCTTTTGACTGGGCCTTGAGTTCCAGATTATTCATAAGGTTCTTCGACATGCTGAGATTTAAATCAACCGTGACTTTCCCGGCCAACTTAACATCTTCACCCAAGAGTGGCTGAAGTTTTGCGAGGTCAAGAGTTTGGTCTTTTAGTCTGATCATTTGAGAGCTGATTCCAAGAACGTAATAAAGAGAAATTTGCTGACCACCAAAAGAAGTATCAAC
>JAIFLR010000018.1 GCA_020048985.1 Halobacteriovorax sp.
ATGAATTTTTAATTCGCGAACCATGATTAACCTTTTACTTACTTAAATCCAGCATGCGGTTTTTCAACACACTTACCGGGGTCAGAGGAATAAGAAACTTCAGATCGGGTCCATGATCATGTCCTGTGAGGCATCCACGCACACCCTGAAAAAGAGGTTTGCCTTTAACCGCCAAATCTTTTTTTACAAATTCCGTCCAGGCATTCAACTCGGCTTCAGTCACAAATGTCGTCTGCACCTTATCAATTTCAGCTGCAAGGAAACTCAAAATCTTCGGAGTTGTCTCCCAAGAAAGGATTTCCTTTAAAGCGTCAGTCATATGGGGATGTTCATTCAAGATCATCTCATTAACGAGCTTTGGAAAATCCGGTATGAACTGAGCGTATTTTTTCAATAGCTCAACACAGGCGTTCTTCCATTCAGGGGTCTGTTTGTTGAAGAATTCTGTTTCAGGCTCTTTTTCAACGAGTGAAATAAGATCCGCATTACTCATTTTCTTAACATGCTCACTATTGACCCACTTAAGTTTCTCAAGGTCGTACATTGCTGATGAAGCTGAGAATCTATCAAGTGTGAACACTTCATATAGATCTGATTTATCAAAAATATCTCTTTCAGCTGGATGAGACCAACCAAGAAGGCAAAGGTAGTTACACATCGCCTCTGGGAGATAATGCTCATTTCGGTAAAGGTTCACTGAAGTAGCGCCGTGACGTTTGGAAAGCTTTTGTCGGTCATGCCCAATAAGAAGGGAGACGTGAGCGAACTCAGGCAACTTAGCACCAAGAGCTTCATAGATCATCAATTGGCGAACGGTATTGTTAAGATGGTCTTCCCCACGAATGACGTGGGTGATGTCCATCAAGTGATCGTCGACCACACAACAGAAGTTATAAACTGGTTGTCCATTGGATCGCACGATCACAAAGTCCCCTACCATATTGTCTGGATATGTAACTGAACCTTTCACTTTATCTTTGAGCGTATAAGATTTTTTTGGTGCCTTAAAACGAATCGCTGTTTTTTCACCTTTCGCTACACGTGCTTTCGCTTCTTCCCAATGGGCAGCTTCTCTCCACTTTCCAGTGTAATGAGGATCTCCACCTTCAGCTTCAGTTTTCGCTTTCATCGCTTCAAGCTCTTCTTCAGTACAGAAGTCGTAGTAAGCGAGACCTTTATCCACTAACTGAAGAGCATATTTCTGATAGATTTCAGTGCGCTCACTTTGTCGATAAGGAGCATATTTAGGATTAGGTTTATCCGGGCCTTCATCATGAACGATTCCCATCCACTTCAAATCATCGATCTGAAGTTTTTCATACTCAGCGTTTGAACGTTCAAGATCCGTATCCTCAATTCGTAGAACAAAAGTTCCACCAACGGCTTTAGCATAAAGATAGTTGTAAAGAGCGGTGCGTGCGCCACCAATGTGGAGATACCCAGTTGGAGATGGGGCAAATCTTACTCGGACAGTCATAAAGGAAACTCCTCATTTGTAATGAGGGAAAGGATACACTCTATGCGGGAATTTGTTAATTCTTAGGTGTAAAGAGAGTCGATTTTCTCAGAAATTGAACCCTCTGGAGAACCCGTTGCCAGTGCAATCTCTTTAACGATTAGATCCTTACACTGATCCAACATTTTACGCTCCCCAAAAGATAATTTCTTAGTCATCTTAAGTAGCAGCAATTGGCGAAGAACATCAGCGATCTCAAAGAGCGAGCCGGTCTTCACTTTAAGTGAGTATTCACGGTGACGACGGTTCCAAGTGGACATATCAACTTTGACGTTTTGATCTTTAAGTAACTCGAAAACTCCCAGAGTTTCGGTCGAGGGCATAAGGGCGCGCACACCCTCTTTGCTATCAACTGGTATCATTACCTTCATCCCGTTGGAGATGACTTTAATGATGTAGAAGCTCTTAGGCTCACCATTCAATTCCTTTGTTTCTACGCTGCAGATCTGGCCAACACCATGGCCTGGACACACAACATGATCACCGAGATTAAACATGAGAACTCCTCTAAAAAAGCATATAGCTACTTAGTTATAACGCGTATGCTTCGTAACATCTATCGAATTGAAATTTTTACAGTATATTGAATAGGTTAAAGACTTTCTAGATGGCTAAATGCCTTAAATAATGAAGAAAATAGATATTATTGAGTGGCCCTCCCAAGGAGGGCCATCAACTTAAAAGAAGACCGAGAACTGGAGGACTTTAAATTGTAGGGAATGTGAATAGTCTAAAGACTCGTTGGTAGTGGAGTTCACGAACTGCAGGGATACCTCGGGCGAATACACCACGTGCTTCACTCCAAACATATCCAATGGAAACCTTCTCCCAACAGAGAATGTTCCACTTCTGAGCTCATCTCGAGCATCATTGGCACCGAACTGCTGAGCAAACCCAAGACCCAGGTAAGCCGAGGTATAAAGCGTGTTTAGGAAATCTTCACTGAAATTATAAATGGCCCCCACCGCTAAGCCAAATCTCTCTTCATCGACGCTGGTTTCAATACCACTAAAATACTCAAAACGAGCTGCCGCCTGAATTTGTGAGGTGACTCCATAGGCGTAGTTGAGAGATAAATCTAAATTTGTTCCATTGTCCGCTTCCTGACCTTTGGTTTTAATTTTATCAAAGGAAAGCGCAGCTGCCTCGACAGAGTCGAGGTTGAACTCAAACATATGCCTCATTCCTTCAGCAGCAGCAGGCACTCTCGTTGCACCACCCGTTTCCTGAGCGAGAGCAGAGCCAGCGACAAGAGTCAAACCGAGAGCAAATATCTTTTTCATAATGTCCCCTTTTCATTGATTGGCCAAACCTGAAACCAGTTAACAAAATGATAGAGACTCATGACCATGAAGTCATAATCATAGGCGTGGAAAGGGGCAAGTTTTGGGATTAGTTGCGACTACGACGGCAGTGATTCAAGAGGAAAATGATTTGAAAATAAAAAGCCCCGCTAGAGCGGGGCTTCAAGATTAAATTATTTCAATCAGAGATTAGAAACGGTTAACCACTTCATTTCTTTCGAAGAAATAAGCAATTTCTCTTTCAGCAGCTGTAGCTGAATCTGAACCGTGAACTGAGTTCTCGCCTACAGACTTAGCGTAAAGCTTACGAATTGTGCCTTCAGCAGCGTTAGCTGGGTTAGTAGAACCCATGATCTCGCGGTTTTTCGCAACTGCGTTTTCACCTTCAAGAACCATAAGCATAACTGGACCAGAAACCATAAAGCTTACTAGCTCACCAAAGAATGGACGCTCTTTGTGCTCGATATAGAAACCTTCAGCTTTCTCTTTAGAAAGTTTTGTAAATTTCGCAGCAGAGATACGAAGACCATTTTTTTCGAAAACAGCAATAATGTTACCAATATTGTTATCAAGAGTTGAGTTAGGTTTAATGATTGAAAATGTTTTTTCGATAGCCATTGTTAGCTCCTTATAAATTGAATACTACTTCTTTAATACTTCTGAGACCTTTTGTCCAAGTTCTGCTGGAGATCGAGCGATTGTTACGCCACATTCCTGTAAAACCTTGAATTTTGCTTCAGCTGAATCGTCCTCTCCAGAGATAATTGCTCCAGCGTGACCCATTCTTTTTCCTTTCGGAGCTGCAGCACCAGCAATAAAGCTTACTACTGGCTTGGTCATGTTCTTTTTAATCCAACGGGCAGCTTCAGTTTCTGCTGTTCCGCCAATTTCACCGATCATAATGACAGCTTTGGTATCCGGATCTTTCTCAAACATTTCAAGAATGTCGATAAAGTTTGTTCCATTAACCGGATCTCCACCAATACCAACGCACGTCGATTGTCCGATTTCACGTTGAGTCAGTTGAAAAACTGCTTCATAAGTAAGAGTTCCAGAACGAGAGATAACCCCAACGTTTCCTGGCATATGAATGTGGCCTGGCATAATACCGATTTTACATTCACCCGGAGTGATAACACCCGGACAGTTTGGACCGATCAAACGTGACTTAGAACCTTTAAGCATCGCTTTAACTTTGATCATGTCCTGAATAGGAATACCTTCAGTTATCGCAATGATCAGAGGCATTTCTGCTTCAATACATTCAATGATTGAATCCGCAGCAAAAGCTGGTGGAACAAAAACCATGGCAGCATTTGCACCAGTTTCTTTAATCGCTTCATAAGCAGTGTTAAAAACAGGAATACCTTCGTGAATTGTGCCGCCCTTACCAGGAGTCACACCGCCAACAACGTTAGTACCGTAGTCGCGTGATTGAAGTGTATGGAAAGTACCTTGCTTACCTGTAAGACCAATCGTGATCAAACGAGTATTTCTATTAATTAGAATAGCCATATTATTTAGCTCCTTTAGCGGCTGCTACTGCTTTTTGAGCAGCATCAGCGAGATCATTAGCAGCAGTGATCTTAAGTCCTGATTCACTTAGAATTTTCTTCCCAAGAGCAACGTTAGTTCCTTCAAGACGAACAATCAGAGGAACTTTCAGAGAAAGCTCTTTGGCAGCATCAACGACACCATTTGCGATAATGTCACACTTCATAATTCCACCGAAAATGTTAACGAGAATAGCTTTAACGTTTTTATCTTCAAGAATAATTGAGAATGCTTTTTGAACTGTTTCTTTAGTTGCGCCACCGCCCACGTCAAGGAAGTTGGCCGGAGTTCCGCCGTGAATTTTGAGAATATCAAGAGTACCCATCGCAAGACCGGCGCCGTTTACAAGGCATCCAATGTTTCCATCAAGAGAGATATAAGACAGACCGAATTTCCCAGCTTCAAGTTCTTGAGCTGATTCTTCAGTCACGTCTCTCATAGCTTCAATCTCCGGGTGACGGAAAAGAGCGTTGTCATCAAAATTGAGTTTTCCATCAAGGGCCAGAACATCACCTGTTTTAGTTGTCACTAGAGGGTTAATTTCTGCGATTGAACAATCTTTTTGAGTGTAGAGCTTATAAAGACCATCAAAGAACTTAATGGCTTTGTTTAAAGTTTCGCCTTTAAGACCTAAAGCGTATCCAAGTTTGCGACCAACGGCCGGAGTAAAACCAGTTGCCGGATTGATGTGAGCTTTAATGATTTTCTCTGGAGTGTCATGGGCAACTTTTTCAATGTCCATCCCACCTTCAATCGAAACCATGAAAGTATTCTGTCCAGTCACTCGGTCAAGAACGATACCACAATAGTACTCATGATCGATGTCACAACCCTGCTCAATCAAAACCTTAAGAACTTTTTTTCCTTCTGGTCCTGTTTGGTGAGTAACAAGCTGCATACCCAAAATTTCTTTTGCGTACTTTTCAACTTCTTCCAAAGTTTTTGCAAGCTTCACACCGCCGCCTTTTCCTCGGCCACCAGCGTGAATCTGAGCCTTGACGACCCAAACTTTAGTATCTAATTTCTTAGCGACTTCAACTGCCTCAGCAGGAGTATTTGCAATACCGCCCTTCAGGACGCTAATGCCGAATTCTCGCATAAGTTCTTTTGCCTGGTACTCATGAACGTTCATAGGTCTCCTTAAAATCCAGAATAAAAAGTATATGCTGGACATTATAGGCATTTATCGGGCTCTATCAATGAAAAGGTCTTGAAAAAAACGCGCGAGGTGTTATGAAAAAATATTATGTTCTTCATCCAGCAGTTTTCAAACTCGACGGTGGGGCAATGTTTGGAATTATTCCCAAACCACTATGGCAAAAAGTGATTCCGGCCGATGAGTTAAACAGAATTCAGTTGAGCTTACGTGTCATGTTAATTCAGACCGCTACCAAAAATATCCTTATCGATACAGGAATCGGCGATTACCACGGCGAAAAGTTTGATGGCCGCTTCGGTGTGGAAGGAGATAAAAATCCCTTAATTCAGATTCTTAAAGACGAACTTGACCTGAACCAGTCAGATATTACGGATGTGATTATCTCGCATTTACACTTTGATCACGTGGGCGGCCTAGGATTTGATGATCCCCATCAATTGATCTTTCCTGATGCCACCCTTCACGTGCACCGCCAGCATTATGACTATGCGCTCAATCCAACCGCCAGAGACGCAGGCTCTTTTCATGGCCAGTACTTCAAACAGTTGTTGGCCATGGCAGAAAAGAAAGGGAAGGTGCACTGGTTGGAAGGAAAAGAAGGCACCATTCTGAGTGACGGTCCGGATACGATTCATTTCAAATGCTCATTCGGCCACACCCCCTACCTCATGCACGCATGGGATGAGAATTTTATTTATATGGCCGACCTTGTCCCAACCGCCCATCACATCCCTATTCCCTGGGTTATGGGATACGACATTGCTCCCGGCCAAACGACGAAAGATAAAGAAGAATTTTATCAGTTCATTTCACAAACTAAAAAAACCATGATTTTTGAGCACGATATGAAGACCTGGGGTGCTAAGATTGAATTCAAAAATGGTGAGCCTGAAATCCTTCAGAAATTCCCAGCAACCGAAGCCAAGGTCACAGAAATTTTCACTTAGTTCGATCTTCTGTCAGCTGGATAATTCTTTGATTGAGAGAATTTTTGAGAGCATCAAATTGCTTTTTAATTCGACTCTCCATGCGGCCAAGATCTGCCCCTGAAGGATTCTTCCAACTTTGCAGCTGTTCAATAATTTTCATGGACTCGAGCCCAATATTTTTTGACGTGATTCGAATCACTGCCTCGTAAGAGCGCTTCTTGCTCATATTAGGTAGTTCCGATTTTTCCAAATCATTAAAGTACTTTTCATTCTGGACCACAAACTCGGTTAAGGTACTTCCGAAGTTTTTTGTATATTTATCGACTGTGAATTTGAGATTATTTTTAAAGTTTTCGGGCGATTTTTCGACGAATTCGAGCAGTAATTGCTCAATCTGAAGTGTCATCGCCAGCAGAGTTTGAAGCTTTTGCTGAAGATCTTGCCAGAAAAGTTCTTCCTGGTTTTGATTTTTCATTTCAGAATCAAGCTTTTTACGGATTAATTTATCCAGTATCGTATTAAATTCGACGCTACCTTTATGATAAAGAACGACCTTCATACGGGTGATGTAAACAGGTTCTGGTGACTTAAAGAAATTTCCCAGCTTCGCGTCCAATCCATCCCACTCACAGTTGGTAGCCTTTAAATTCATTTCATAGAGCCCCGGGGTAATTTTATTTCCTGAGGTAAAATCAAAATTTGAAAACTCCACTACATGGTTCTTGATTTGAGAAGATGTCTTGAAGCTTACTTTTTCGTCACTACCAGCGAGTAACTTCCCTTTGACAGAAGAAAATGAAGCATCCACCTGACATGTCTGAAAACTTGAAGTCACGAGCCAGATATGGGACATATCGGCAGGAACATATTCCTTAAAAAAGATCTTCTTACCCCACGCCTCAAATTTAAAATCATTACTGATTTTTTGAAATAATTCGGTCCCCATTCCCGGGGCCCTATTTATTGAGAAATGCTGCTGGCTTTTTACCCACTCTTTGAGGCCCAAAACGAGAACCAGGAGAATACCAAGGGCAAGACCGAGTCTTATTTTAAGACTGTGATCAGGAATTGCTAGATTTTCTGTCGGCCGTTCCTGAGTTTCAATTTCAGGAATAGGCGGAACAATCTCTTCTTCCACTTCAGCTTGGGGCAATGGCGGTAAAGGAGGAATTTCATCTTCCTCTGAAACCATATGAACAATCTTACGAGAATTTTCGACTGCGACTTTGAGAGTAACTGCCGAAGTGAGACCCTCCGCCCAAACCTTCATTTCAGGAGCAATTTTTCGCTGAATTAATGATTCAAGGGAATAGGGACCTTCATGCCCCGTTCGGAGCATTATGAACCACTTCACAGAAGTCTTGTCAGTCCAATCAAAATTTGACAACGTCATTTAGGTTAACCAATGGAATTTAAATCATTTTATGACGAACCAACCCATCACTCAATCACAAAAACGGCTTCAGGATTCCCTGGCCTCACTTTTTAAGCCTGAAGAAGCATTTCCTAGTGATTTTATCTTCCTCAAGAGCTCCTCCGACATCGGTGTCCAGAGAAATGGAGGAAGAAATGGCGCTCGCCTGGCCCCTCAGTCTTTTCTCTCTTATTTTAAAAAACTTAATATACGTCCAGAGCGAAAGGACAAAACTTTTCAGGAGATCGAAGTCTCAGACGAAAATGCAGAAAGGGCCGATTTTCATCAAGCCCAAAAATCTGAGGCACAACGTATCCACCAAAAAATCCATCAAGCTGATTCATCATTTATATGTCACCTAGGCGGCGGCCACGATCATATCTATCCCCTTTTAATTGCCTTGAGTTTTAAGTACGAAAAAATAATTGTGATCAATCTTGATGCTCACGCTGACACCCGAACAGATGCTGATTTCCACTCTGGTACGCCATTCAGACAATTTGCGCAGGAATACTCCGGCGCCTTTCATCTTTATCAGGTTGGTCTTCACCCCTTCGCCAACTCCATCAGCACTATGAGTCCGATTGGTAAGATTCCTATGCAAGTTCTCTGGAGAAACGAAATTCAGGAATCTGGAAAACTTCGCGCTTTCTTTCAGGCAATAAGACAACAAATGGATGCGAATACGGCGGTGGTTTTCAGCCTGGATGCTGACGCTTTAGATGGTTCTGAAATGCCGGGAGTAAGCGCCGTCAATGGAGATGGTCTGACACGCTTAGAATTGAATCAAATCTGGAATTTGTATCGGGAACTTCCAACGACACACAAACCGATCTTCGGAATTTATGAATTGAACCCAGTCTACGACACGCTTTCAATGCACAGCATGAGAATGCTCGGGACTTTTCTCTACGAATGCATTTAGGATTTTCACTTGAGAGCAAAAAAAAAGCCCATCAGAAAGATGGGCTTTTTTTACGAGAGACTTAGAAGAAGCTAAAAAAATCCTATTTTTAACTCCAACACACACACATACTTATATTAGCAAACTTGATGCCAACTAAATTCATTCAACATGAATCAGCACATACGCATAAAACTAATCACTTGACGCAGCTGTGAATTTTTTCTTTTGTCAAAGTCCTAACTCTTTTATCTTTTGCACGTCAAAGTCATGACATGAATTCGCAAGAAAGTCTTAGCCCTTTAATCAGTTTTTACTTCAAAAAACATACACATGTCGGCATAATGGCCAGGTTAATTCAAATTCCGAATTTCGCTATACTTCAAAGGAGAAGTTTCATGTTCACACGCGCTTTTTTCACTACACTTATGGTTGGTTTTCTTGCTGTAGGTTGTTCATCTACTAAGCCAAAAAATGCTCAAGACGGATCTGCTGATGCCGCTAATGGTGCAAACAACGGTCTTTCATTAGAACTTAACGGTGATTCTGATTCAAATAAAGCTGGCGGTCTTCAGACTGTTTTCTTCGCATTTGATTCTTCAAACATCGATGGTTCAACTAAAGATACAATGAAATCAAACGCTGATTTCCTTAAAACTAATGCAAATGTTGATATCCAAGTTGAAGGTCACTGCGATGAGCGCGGTGGACGTCAGTATAACCTTGCTCTAGGTGAGCGTCGTGCTAAAGCTGTTCGTGATTACCTAGTTGCTTTGGGTGTTGAATCAAAAAGAATTTCAACAATCTCTTACGGTAACGAGCGTACTATGGCCGAAGGTCACGATGAATCAGCATGGTCTAAAAACCGTCGCGCGAACTTCGTTGTTACTGCTAAATAAGGCTTAATGAAATTTACTCTCCTTCTTTGTTTCATTATAAGCGCGTGTGGTTTAACCACCACACGCCCTAAAATCGAAATGAGCCTTGCTCAGGCAGCCTTCATGGCCGCCAAAGAATCGGGTGCTGATGTCCACGCCTCCAGCCTTTTCCGCAAAGCCGAAGACTACTACCTTAAGGCCAAATCTTCTTACCGCCGTAAGTATTTTAATAAGGCCAAGGAATATGCCATCCTTTCTAAGAAGTACTCCGAGCAGGCCGAATATTCAGCGGTCAGAAAAAAAGCTCTTGAAGGCAACGCTGAGTAACTAAATTCCCTGCCAAGTTAAGAATCTTTGGGATAGAATCAAACCATCAATTCATCAAGGGTTAAAGAATATGAAATTCTTATGTTTCTTTTTTGTTTTATTATCTGTTTCTTGTATCAAGACGGCCGAGCAAGTAAATCGTGAAAAACGCGTTGAAAGCATGTCGGAACAAATGAAAGACTCGCAGGGTCTGGTAGCTGATCTGATTTCTCAAATGAAGGATATGCAGGGGCAACTCGAAAAGATGAATGGCCGAATTGAAGAAATCGAATACCGTAATAAGAAAGTAGATCCTGAGGCTATTTCTAAGATGAATGAGAATATGAATGTGATGAAAACTCAGCAAGAGTCTCAGAACACTCAATTGCTTCAAATTCAAAACGAGCTTAAAGAACAAAGATCTTTCATAGAGAAAGTGACTGCTAATTTAAGTAGTGCCTCGACAAGCAACAAATCTCAAAAAAAAAGCGCAAAAAATGAACTCGCTCACGCCCTCGACCTGATTAAAAAGGACGCTTATGCTGATGCGAAATCGGAGCTCGAAAGTTTGATTGATCATCCTGAGCTAAGCCTAGGCGACCATAATAAAGTGTTCTTTGGTCTTGGAAAGGTTGAGTACTATACAAAGAACCACGAAAAATCGTTGGTCTACTTCAGTAAGATTTATTCAAAATATCCAAAATCTTCACTCGCAGCAAGCAGCCTACTCTTCATTGGTAGGAACTTAGAGAAGATGGGAAAAAAAGAAGAAGCAAAAGAAGCCTTTGCCAAAGTCACTGAGGACTACGCAGGTTCAAAAGAGGCTAAAGAGGCCAAAAAAGAAATCTAGTGGATTTGAAAAAGAACGAACGAAAAATAATACTCGGGATTGAAACTAGCTGTGATGACACTTCAGTTTGCATCATGGAACTAACTCCTTCCGGTCAAAAAATACTTTCACTTAATAGTTATAATCAAGACTTCCTCCTCTCTAAATGGGGAGGAGTTGTTCCTGAATTAGCAGCAAGAAGCCACGTCAAAGCGATCCCTCCTCTGCTTGAAGTCTCCTTCAAGGAAGCAGGTATCAAAGCTGAAGACATCCATGAAATTGCAGTCACGACTCATCCTGGTTTGGTCGGCTCTCTTTTGACTGGTATCAACCTCGCTAAGACACTGGCCTTAGTTCTTGAAGTGCCAGTTGTGCCAGTGAACCATCTTTTTGCGCACCTTGAAGCGATTCATCTCACAGAAAAAGTTTCTTACCCCTACCTTGGACTTTTAGTCAGCGGTGGCCACTCGGTTTTCTTCTGGGTGACTGGTCCCAACAAGATGGACGTCCTGGGCAACACCTTGGATGATGCTGCCGGTGAAGCCTTTGATAAGGGCGGGAAAATTTTAGGTGTAGGTTATCCGGCAGGAAAAATTATTGATGAGCTGGCCATTACAGGTGATCCTAAAAAATACACTTTCCCAATTAGCTATATGCGGGATCGTCCGGGTAAAATGAGTTATTCCGGTCTGAAGACCGCACTCAAAGTTAAACTCGAAAAGATGACCCCAGAAGAAATAAAAACAGAACTTCCCCATCTGTGTGCCGGGTATCAGGAAGCCATAGTCCAAACACTCAGGGTTAAAGCTGAAGAAATTATCGAAAAGATCCTTCACTTGAAAGTAAAAAACTTTGAAACACCGATTGTTATTGGTGGCGGAGTCGCGTGTAATTCTCGTCTTCGAGAAGTCATGCAAAAGACCTTCAAAAACGTCCATATCGTAAAACCACTTTTTTGCACTGACAATGCAGCCATGGTGGCCAATTGGGCCGCTCGAGTTCCCGAGCTTGCCGTGAGCTTTCCTGAATGTCTCTCACTCGATGCTCAAAGTCGCTTTGTGGAGAAGAAGTAATGAGTAAATTCCCTACAGCGAACAAAAGCTTCGGACAGCATTTTCTAAATAGTCCAACAGTGATAAAAAAAATAACCTCACCATTACCTGAAGGTTGCGACGCCATCGTGGAAGTAGGACCTGGTCCTGCGGTACTCACCCCGCACTTAGCAGAATATAAAAAGCCTCTTTACGTTATTGAGATGGATGAGCGTTTTGTTGAGATTCTGGCACCTGTCGTAGGTGCTGAAAATATTTTCCGCCAAGATGCCCTGGAGTTTAACTGGTCTGATTTTTTAAAAACAAAAAATTTTAAATCTGTCTGGCTTGTTTCAAATCTCCCTTATAACGTAAGTGTACCTTTGACTCTGGCCTTCCTGCGCATTCCTGAAATCACTCAGATGACTTTGATGTACCAAAAAGAGGTGGCTCAAAAGATTCTTCCCAATGACTTGCGAAATGCCATGGGCTCGCTGCATGTCTTGATGCAAACTCAGTTTGATTTATCCCATGTTGTTTACGCTCCTCCGGGTGCCTTTGTTCCGCCCCCTAAAGTTGATTCACAAGTGCTGAACTTTAAGCGCAAAGCCACTCCTCTCATTCCCTTGCACGAGATAGATGTCTTTGAAGTTTTCATTCGCCTTATTTTTGCCAACCGCCGAAAACAATTAGGTGGAATTTTGCGCAAGGAATGGGGCGCTGAAAAGGCCAATAAAGCAATGGAGCAAGCGGGACTTTCGATGGAAATTCGTGCTGAAGCATTAACCCTTAATCAAGTATTAAAACTTTATGAAACTTCTTCTCGTTATATTCCTTAGTCTTTCCTTTGAAGCCCAGGCTTCATTACCGGAACTCTTCGGACCTTCGGCCGCAAGTATTGCGATTGGTAGTCAGGCCCAGCATAAATCTGCCGCCAACAACTATCACGCCCCTGCACTTTTAGGGTACTCACAAAGCACCGAGTTCAGTTTTGATGTTTTCTACGTCAATGCGAACTTCAAAGAAATCAACAACGTGGTGATTAAAAACGAATCGAACACCGTAAATACTTTTGAAGAGGGTAATGTCGAAGTTAATCCCACGCCAACAAGCCTACTCGCGGCGCATTTCTCAACCCCCTTGTTTTCGCCGACGGGAATGAAATTGAATTTCAGTTTCTTTGCTCCTTTTGACCGCATCATGGAAGCAGATACGGGGGATCCTTACCAGCCTCGCTACGTCATGTATGACAATCGTTTCATTCGCCCACTTTTAATATTTACTGGCTCTCAATCATTTGGAGACTGGAGCTATTCGGCCGGTGTGCACACTGGGTTTCAAACGAACGGTGAAACCTATTTCATCACTCGAACCACAACAGGCAATCCGAGTGTGGGTAAGATGAGTTTTAATGCCAAACCTTCAGTGGGGCTGGTGGCGTCCATTTCGAGACGACATGAAAACCATACAAGTTATTTTACGTTCCAACAGGAAATGAAGTCGAAGCTTGAGAACCGAGCAACTGGTGAAACTGAAATTGCTTCAAACACCTCGTTTCAATTTGATTTCGATGTTGCGGCCCTACTTTATTATGATCCCATGACCTTGAGACTTGGCCATCAAGTCGAGTTTGAAAATAGCACGCTTCTTCTTTCTCTTGAGTATCAGCAATGGGAAAACTTTGAAGCTCCTACAATGAAACTTAAAAAGATTGGTGGAACAATTAATGGAACTGGTGATTACGAAAAGCTCAAGCTCACAAATATTTTCATCCCTAAAATTGGTCTTGTAAAAAATATAAATGAAAGATGGATTGGAAAATTAGGCTACTTCTACCGACAGTCTCCGATCTATACTAACAATCTTAAAAATGCCGGCAACACGATCGACGTGGACAAACACGTGGGCTCTCTCGGTCTTGCTCATCTTTTTAAATTTCATGAGAAAATTGTGACAGTTGATCTCGCCTATCAGGCCCATTTATTAAGATCTCAAAAAATCACCAAAACACCCAACCGGGAAGACGGTGACGCTTCCGAACCAAAGATCGGTTCGCCAGGCTACGAGGTTGGTGGTATGATCCACGTCCTGAGCTTGGGACTTAGCTGGATGTATTAATGGGTGTCAAAATTATCTGTAAAAACCAACGTGCCAATTACGACTACTTCCTGGAAGAGAAGTACGAGTGTGGTATTTCCCTTTTAGGGACCGAAGTTAAGTCAATGCGTCAAGGCAAAGGCATCATCAACGAAGCCTATGTCGTCATTGACTCTCAGGGCGAAGCCTGGCTACAAAACGCCACGATTCCCCATTACGACTTTGGAAACATCAATAATCATCCCGAGACCAGAAAGCGTAAGCTCTTGTTAAAACGTGAAGAAATCCACCAAATTGAGAAAAAGATGGCCACTAAGGGCTATACTCTTATTCCTTTGACGCTGTACTTCAAAGACTCTTTGGTCAAATGCGAAATCGCCTTGGCCAAAGGCAAAAAACTCTTTGATAAGCGTGACACTGCTGCTAAAAAGGACGTAGAGCGCAAACTTAGACAAGGACAGTACGAATAATGGAACCAACATTAGAAAACGTTCGAACCATCCATCCGTTAAACAAGACTAAAATTTTCAAACACGAAGAAGCTCTTGAGCTCGTTCCACTTTTAATGCACATCTCCGCAAAAACGAAGCGTGAGTTGAACGTTCTTAACTCTCAATTGGGATTTTTTAAGACGAATTCTGATAAGGCCATGGCAATCCAGGAAAAAATCAACATTTCACTTCAGGCCTGGTCTGACAAAATCAGAAGACTTGGCGCTATTCCTGTCTCTCTGTGTAAAGTTCGTATTCCAGGTGAAGATGGTCAATTTCTTTGGGAGTATCCGGAAAACCGTTTGTACATGCAGTAAGCGGCACTAGATAAGTTCAGTTATTCCTTCCACCAAAACTTTTATCGCAACCAGTGACAATAGGACATTC
Organism: Halobacteriovorax sp.; assembly: GCA_020048985.1. Classification (GTDB taxonomy): domain Bacteria; phylum Bdellovibrionota; class Bacteriovoracia; order Bacteriovoracales; family Bacteriovoracaceae; genus Peredibacter. Next base: position 14,800 of record JAIFLR010000018.1, read on the forward strand.
ACTATGAGGTCAAATTTTGCGTCGGAAATTTTTCGCGAAAGCGGAATTGAAAGGGCCACTCCCGTTAATGAGGCCAGCACAAGAATAAGTACGTTGTTTTTTAGTGCAATAAAATCAACTCCGGCCGCTCCCCAGAACGCAAATATTTTTGATAATTGAAGCATCGCCTGACCAGCACTCTTGGTAGAAAGCATCCCCTGGCGTTCAATTTTTAGGCGATTAAAAAATGGAGTGACCAAAGGCCCCACGGCACCTACAAAAATCCCCAAAAAACCCGACGCTCCCCCCAGAAAAACAAACGTTTTAAGTCTTGGCTCCCCTGTCGGACGAAACTTAAAAGGAATGATAGAAACAAGAATAAAAACACCAACCAGAATTTTTAGCCAACTAGGATTAAATAAATCGAAGAGCTCAGCACCGGCCCATGCAGCAGGAATCATCAATAAAGAATAAGCACCAACCACTTTCCAATGAACTTGTTTAAAAAAAATCCCCATCCGGAGTGCGTTGGCAGAAAGCTGAGTAAAGCTATGAAGAGGGATGGCCAGAGCTGGTGGAAAAACGAGTAAGAGTCCGGCGAGAATAAGTGACCCGCCACCCAGCCCGGTCAAACTAGATATCAGGGCCCCAAGAGTTACTAGCAAGAACAGTAGAAAAGAGCTCATTACCAGCCTTTGTAATCCTGGTAGAGTTGCATTTTTCTTCGCATGGCCTCAAAAGCGAGACTGATTTCAAAAGTTAAAAGTTTGGAAATTTTAAAATACCGATCAAAATTCATTTCAAAATCTTTCAGGAGTAAATCCGCCTGTTTGGGATCCTTCAAGCCTTTACGATGACCCTTTCCAAGTTCTGATCCAACGGAGTAAGCAAAATCACAAAGCTCATTTTTATTCAGGAATTTTTTAACTTTAACTGCAAAGGTAGGAATCTGGCGTCCCCAATATTGTTTATCCTGAAATGTGCAATACCCTAAACGCTCTTCCATACCGTCAGCAAAAATTTTACTCGCTTCAATCATGCGCAGTCCATGGTGCTCAAAGGGAGAATAGAAGAAACGATTATTTTTTTCTTCGTAAACTTCTTTGATATCCAAAAGGATGGCATCTTTATGGGAATCTGGGTTTTTAGGCAGAAGCGAATAGATGAAATGCTTCTTCCCCAGGCTTCCCGGAGTAAGGCCTACTTCATCAATGTAGTACTCGTTCATCAGAGATTGCTCGCCACGAGATTCCAAAAATTTCATTAATAATTGAATGGTGGACTCACTTTTCGCATTGATACGAAAAGCACGCATTTTTTTTGCCCACTTTTTATTCGCAAGCAAATAATTCCGAGTACTCATCTGCCAATCGTCAGGCTTAACCTCTTTAAGCATCTTGAGCTGCTTATGAGGAATTTCTGGATTAAGAAAATGGGTGTAGTAGGCATCAATAAAATACTCCACTACCCGGCGGTCCAGAAATCCTCCCTCATTTTCTCTTCTGAGGGAAAGTGAGCTTAAAAATCGGATAATATCCCAACAGTATGGACCCATGCGGGATCGATCAAAATCCATCATCGCCGATCCGCGAAAAGTTCGGACGTAGTTATCGATATGGGGATTACCATGAATGAAAGTTGTTGGGACTTTTGAAAGGTCAACAAACCGGTGAAGTTTGCCCTGCATAATGGGCCCGGCCATGCGAAAAAAAAGGTAGCGCGCCTCTTTATTAGATAAAGTGGCCATACCTAAGCGTTTTTGAAAGATTTGAGTTTGCCGTAAGTACTCTTCCATATGGCCATTATAACAGAATTCCCTTCTTTTTGGATTTAAGTTAACATGGGTTGATGAAAGAAAAGCTCTATAACCATTTCCTGAGAATAGGCCCACGCCGCTTTGTGGTGTCTGCAGTCCTGTCGCTGGTTGTTTTAGACATTATTAACGGCTTTTACCTCAAACTATCTTGGGTAAAAAATGGTCTTTCCGACAAAATGGTTATGCTGGTGATCGACGGAATGAAACTTCACCCTGAGGATTTTGACCATTCCACGATGTTAGAAATCGGCGGTTTGGTGGACAAGTCCTTTGATTTTTTTCTGTTTCTTATTATGACAAATAATCTATTTTTCTATTTTTTCTATCTGAGAAAAAAACTGTGGGCCCAAGGATATGTGCTTTTCTATACTCTTACCGCCGCCATGTTTTCTGGACTCATGATTTTTGATGGTTATGGTATGGGTTTGGGCTGGATGGTTTTTAACCTGCTGACAGTTCCATTTTATGTCTATCTTTACATGGGTGTTAAGCTACTCAAGAACGAGACTACCCTTGTGACAGGAAAGAAGGCACGATAAAGTTAGCACCGTCAGATGTGCCCCACTCCGGAATTTCTCTCAGGCCATTCATCAACATTCTCTGACCGACAACCGACAAAATAAAAGAATCAAACGCCTGATCATTTTTAGTAATCGTATCGAGGTCATTTTCGTAGATAAAAATATCCATATTTTTTTCAATCTGCTGAACAATCATTTCTCTGGCAGATGGAGCAAGCTCCAAGTCAAAAAGCTGAAGTAATGTCGACTTACTAATAATCCGTGCCCGATAGAGTTCGATCAAACAGATTTCAATACTGGATTCGTACATCTTCAAATCACGGGGAAGATGTCTCACCAGATATTTGAGTCGGGCCAGAAGCATGACAGAAACATTTCCAAAAGAATCATAGGAGATTTTAAAAACTTCCAGTAATTGGTCGTAATAGTTTTTCCAGATCCAAAAGTCTAAAGGGCGATGCCAATAAGGAACAAATCCCTTACGGAGTTTTCGTTTAAAAGCACGGGACAACATATGCTCATCAGGATTTTTACTCGTAAGATTTTTTGAATAATCGACTTCGAGTGAGGCTACACGATCTTGTTCATACTTTTTGGGATTGCAACGCTCAAATTCAGCATCTTCATCCAAAAGTTTTTCCATCTCGCTTCTCACCTCGATAACTTCACGGCGAGGGCAAGCATGGGCCCCTGTACAATTATTCAGACAAGCTTCCTCACAAGGAGGGCGACTCAAAGGAAAATCAACAATCAGTTCACGCAGACCATACTGCTCAACCCAAGACGCAATGATTGCATCACGGTCCTGAATTTCTTCGTCTTTTACTTGGTGAAGTGATTTGAGAAACCAGCGTTTTTTATCGGGATAATATTCAAGTAGTGAGAGAAAAAAATTCTCGCGGCGTCCGCCACTGAGACTCATTCCTGCTACGTTTTTAAATTTGCTTCCCAATGTATTATCCTCTTAAAGAGGTGCTTCCACTTTAAACGGTAGAATCTCCATTCCATGTGCTCTCACTTGAGTTTCGATCAGATTTGGATCAAGACCCTTATGAACAAGAATAAAGCAACCGCCGCCGCCGGCACCGCACATCTTTAATCCTAACACATTTCCGTCTTTTGTT
>JAIFLR010000060.1 GCA_020048985.1 Halobacteriovorax sp.
ATTTAATCTTCTTTTTGATTCCATGAAACTCAGTATTAAAACACCTTCTGAAAAACTTCGGATGGTTGGTTTGTGTAAAGACCTAAACGACAATTTAGGTTTTTTGCAAAAAGAGCACATCTTCATGCTAATGAAGACCGAGGTCATCAAAAGCACTCTTGAATATAAATTTGATAAGGTCAGACAGTTTGATATGAATACCCTTCTTATCACACGCCTGGAAGCTGACTACTCTTCAAAGAAAGCTTATTTAAATTCTTTTTCTAAATGGATCTGGCAGTCCATTCTGGCCGAATTGAATCACAGAAAAAAAATGGGGCTTATTACCACCTCAAGTTTTGACCCGGGTCTTTTTACCGGAACCAAACGTCAGGAAGCTTTAAGGTTTCAGCGCTACCTTCAATACCTCTATCCATGGATAGATAAAATGGACAGCCTTGATGCCGGCAAATTTAATTTACTATCTAAGGAAGTTTCTTGGGCGATTCTTGAAAGGATCAATCACCGCTCAATCCTTTTCAAAAGATATGCTTCAACCTCTGCTGGGGATACCCAGACAACCATTATCAATATTCCTCAAAAACTCATTGATCTAAGACCAGATGACATCAAAAAAATGCAAAGTGATACGATGCCGCTGACTTTGTCTGAGCAGTCCAAAGTGGAAAAGGCTGAAGCCTCTGAGCAAGTTGAGAAGGTGACACCCCTGGATATGAGCACCATGAGTGATGATCTGGCAAAAGAGCTGGAAAATAAGACCAAACCTGATGGGATTGCCCCATAAAGTTGTTATCTTTCTCTCAATAGTTTACTTTGATAAATGCGACCTCAGGAACGCAGTTGAAACGAATAGGTAAAATCGAATTTCCTATTCCTCGACTCACGTACATTCTTGCCCGTCCTTCTTCAAACCACCCCGAATCATATTTTCCTGTCCCCTTTGGTGTCCAGAGAGCGCCTATTATTGGCAGTCGAATTTGGCCACCATGAGAATGTCCCGCGAAGGCCAAATCTGTTTTATTATTAATGGATTTGAATAATGCTGGTGAATGGAAAATTGAGATGATTTTTTTGTTTTCTGGTACATCTTTATAAATATTAGATTGAGGAGAGCCTGCTAATTCATCATCTAGACCCACAAGCCAAACATCATCTTTAATATGTTGATGCTTATTCGTAAGATCAACAATACCTGTTCTTTTCAAAATCGAGCTTAAATCCTTTATTGGTTCCCAGTATTCCCAATTCCCTTGAACAAAATAGACGCCTAGTGGAGCACTTAGTTTAGATAGCACATCTTCATACCCCTTGGCTGTTCCATCAGGGGTAGCGATATCTCCAGTTATATAAATAATATCAGGTTTCTTAGAGCGGATGGATTCCATCATTTTGAGCTCAATTGTCCCAAGACCTTTGGTATGGAGATCAGTTATATGGGCCACCAATAAACTATGTCCACTTTTGCCAATTGTGACTTCATGATCGGAACTTTCTAACTGATAGGGCTCAAAATAAATTGAGTAAATTAGGATAAAAAAAGGAAGGAGGAGAACGGCTACTTTTAGTGGCTTCATTGTATCATTTTATTCTTCAGATTATTCTCAAGTCACGGACTTCTTTAATGTTAAAACTGGCTTAGCCGTCCTTAGTGTAAGACAAAGATTTTTTCTATATGTTGTATCCATTTTCACGACTCTGCACTGAGTCATTTTACCACTCTATACTGTCAGTTTTGTACCTAATCTAGTATTCTCTTTTACGACTTTATTTCGTTCCAAGGATACTTATGGCCCTCTCTAAAGCCCCCTACAAAGGTACTCGAGATTTTTTCCCAGAACAGATGCGGCTGCGAAATTATATATTTTCTAAAATGGCGGAAGTTTCTGAACTCTTCGCTTATGAACCCTATGATGGACCGATGATTGAGGAGCTCGACCTCTACCGTGCAAAATCCGGTGAAGAGTTGATTAACGATCAGGTTTATAATTTTGTGGATCGTGGTGACCGTGAGGTGGCCATCAGACCTGAGATGACTCCAACCGTGGCAAGAATGGTGGCGCAAATTCATAGAGAGGTGGCCAAGCCTCTGCGCTGGTACGCTATTCCGAATTTGATGAGATATGAAAAACCGCAGAAAGGAAGACTCCGTGAATTCTGGCAATACAACGGTGATATCTTTGGAGCGCCTGAAGGTTTGGGGGAATTAGAGTGCCTTCAGCTTGCAGTTGGAATTTTGAAAAGCTTTGGTGCCAATGAAAAACATTTTGAAATTTTGATCAATGATAGAAAAATGGTGGATACCATTTTTACTGAAGTATTAAAACTTGATCCGGAGGCTGCTGCTGCTCTTTATAAGATTGTTGATCGTTCAAAAAAAGTTCCAGCTGAAAAAACAAAAGAAGACGCCAAGAAAATTTTGATTTCGGACGAAAAGACCGAATTCTTCACGAACTATCTCGCCCTAACCAATGTTGCAGATCTCTCTAATCTCATTGTGAAATACAATAGTGTTTCGATAGCTGAGATGGGTATTCAAGATAATCCACTTTATAAATTATCATTAAGAATCCAAGAAGCAGGACTATCTCCTTACATAAAGTACGATCCAACGATTGTCAGAGGCCTGGATTATTATACAGGACTAGTTTTTGAGATTTTTGATAAGCACCCAGACAACCGCCGTGCCATCGCTGGTGGTGGAGCATTCGCTAACCTTCTGGCCATTTTTGGGGAGCAGCCACTTCCAGGTATTGGCTTTGGTATGGGTGAAGTCCCACTAACTGATTTCCTTAAGGCCCATGGTCTTCTGCCGGATACTACAAAACAGCACATTGATATCCTGATCGCTTACGAAAATGTGGCCCAAGAAAAATCGGCCTTAGATATTGCTCAAAGCATGAGAAATCAAAAAATAAAAGTGGAAGTTTATCTCGGGGAATCAAAACCGAAGAAGGTTTTCTCTTATACCGATAAAAAACAGCCGCACTTTGTCCTTCTCCTCGGTGATGAAGTTCAACTTAAAAATTTAAAAACAAAAGAAACCCACAAAATGGCACTCGCAGATGTGGATAACATGATTAATGTGATCAAAGGGTCCCGATAATGGAAATCGAAAATAACTTACCTAAAACATTTAATCCTGAAGGCATTGAAGCCAAATGGTACCAGAAATGGATGGACGCTCAGTCATTCAAACCTAAAAAAGGTAAACTGAACCAAACTTTTACTGTCCTCATGCCACCACCAAACGTCACAGGTAAACTTCATATGGGGCATGCCCTGGATGCCACGACTCAGGATACCCTCATCCGCTTTAAACGCATGAAGGGTTTTGAAACACTTTGGATTCCGGGCACAGATCACGCGGGAATTTCCACTCAGTCAGTGGTTGAAAAACTCATCTGGAAGCAGGAAAAGAAAAACCGCTATGATTTAGGCCGTGCCGAATTCACGAAACGAGTTTGGGCATGGAAAGAAGAATACGGAAACGAAATCGTTTCACAACAAAAGAAAATGGGAGTGTCTTGTGATTGGGACTATGCCACTTTTACTTTGGATGAAATCCCTAATAAAGCAGTAAAAAAATTCTTCGTTGATTTATATAATGAAGGACTTATTTATCAGTCAGATCGTTTAGTGAACTGGGACCCTGCTCTTCAGTCGGCCATCTCTGATGCTGAAGTGGAACATAAAGAAGTTAAAGGTTTCTTCTATCACTTAAAATATAAAGTGAAAGAAGATCCTAATATGGAACTTATTATTGCCACCACTCGCCCCGAGACGATTTTTGCAGACACCGCCGTTGCTGTTAATCCTAATGATGAAAGATTCAAGGACCTGATTGGTAAAACCGCTATTATTCCTATTTGTAACCGTGAAATCCCTATTATTGGTGACGAGCACGTTGATATCGAAAAAGGCACTGGCTGCCTGAAAGTGACTCCAGGCCATGACTTTAATGACTTTGAAATCGGCAAACGCAATGATCTGCCTATCATCAATATCCTTAATCTGGATGGGACCTATAACCGCAATGCCCCTGAGATCGAAGGTCTAAAAACTAAAGATGCACGCAAAAAAGTGGAAGAAATTTTACTTGAGCTGGGTGAATTACTGGAAAAGAAAGATCATGTTCATCCAGTTGGCCATGGAGAGCGCTCAGATGAAATCATCGAGCCCATGGTTTCTAAGCAGTGGTTCGTGAACACAACTGCCATGTCAGAAACTGCAGTCAAAGCAGTGGAAGATGGTGAGATGACATTTTTTCCAAAAGGCTGGGAGAATACTTATTTCTCTTGGCTCAGAAATCCTAAAGACTGGTGTATCTCAAGACAGCTTTGGTGGGGACATCAAATTCCAGTTTATTATTGCCGCGATTGTGATGCTCAGTGGGCGGCGGAAGAAACACCTCATGAATGTGTTGAATGTAAAAAGACAAATCTTTTCCAGGATCCAGATGTCCTCGATACATGGTTCTCTTCAGGGCTGTGGCCGCTCTCCACTCTTGGATGGCCCGATGCTGAGGCGATGAAGGCTAAAGGCTTTGAGCGTTTCTACCCTAATACCACGCTGATTACTGGACACGACATCATTTTCTTCTGGGTTGCCCGTATGATGATGATGGGAATGAAGATTACTAATCAAGCTCCGTTTAAGCATGTTTCAATCCACGCCCTGGTTCGCGACAAACAAGGTCGGAAGATGAGTAAGTCACTCGGTAACGGTGTTGATCCTATCGACATGATTAATCAGTATGGAACTGACGCCATGAGATTCACTCTGGCAGCGGGATCAGGCTATAACCGTGATTTGAATCTTGATCCTGAAAGGATTGAAGGATACAGAAATTTTGTTAATAAACTCTGGAACGCTTTCCGTTTCATTCATCCTTTCCTAGATAAGGCCCAGGACGTTCTTCCGGTGAAATCAGAATGGCATCTCCACGATAAATGGATTCTCGCCGAACTCAACACTGTGGCTAAAGCGATGAATGAATCCCTTGACGTTTACCGCTACGATGATGCTTGCTCTGAGATTTACCAATTTGTTTATGACAAATTCTGCTCATGGTATATTGAGCTTTCTAAAAATATCCTTAACGGAAATGATGAGAAGGCCAAGATTATACGCGCCACCATGCTGAAGTTTTGCTTTAAGAAAATCGTGACTCTTCTTCATCCTATCACTCCGTTTATTACTGAAGAAATCTGGTCTTACCTAACTGAAGATGAGTCTCTTCTCATTGCCCAGGAATACGTAGAGTTTGACCCGGCTCTGGAAAATGCTGAAGTTCAAGAAATGATGAACAAATTTATTGATGTTACAACAGGTATCAGAAATATTCGCTCATCAGTAAACCTTAAGCCGAAAGACGAAATTGACGTCAAAATATTCACTGATGATAA
>JAIFLR010000107.1 GCA_020048985.1 Halobacteriovorax sp.
CATCGGTCAAAAACGGCAGAAAGATAAGGAAAAGCTACTGGACAGTGATGGTCACTGTTCCTGTTCTTCCGGTGCTGTCGGTTGATTTAACAACAATGGTCCCGAGTGCCGAAGGAACTACTAGACCAGAATGAGGGTAGACCGTGCCACTTCCGCTAACTAGTGAGTAAGTGTAAGGGGGTGTTCCATCCGTCGTCGAAACATAAGTCGTTTTATAAATCGAGAAAAAATTGTTAACCATGGAATTGCCACCTGCGGGAAGCATGACCCGTCCGTCATCAAGTATCACCCCAGCTTGAAACACCCCTGACAAGGCCGAACTCATGGCCTCTCCTGCGACAGGAGTCCATGTAGTGCCAGCGATATCCAGAATTTCAGCGTTGGCCACAGAGGTTCCAGCGAAAACGACGACATGATTAGCATCCACGTTCATGAGAATCGAGCCGACTCTGGTAGAAGTAATGGCACCCATAGAAGTCCAAGTATTTGCAGTAGCATTATAAATAGCCGAGGCTGTTCCAGATTGAGCTAAGATTCGACCGTCTGTTAACAATAAAGTTGCTGCGACATCCATGCCTGACGCCGAGGCAGCAACTGTCGTCCAAGTATTGTTGTCGACATCATATATTTCGTTCGTGGCTAGCGCCGGACCTCCGGCAGATCCACCAACAATCATAACATGTCCTGAGGCCACAGGAGTTGAGAGTTCAAGCATTGCCGATTGCGCCCGGGCCCCGTTCAAAACTGCCTTGGTAGTCCACGTGTTCAAGACGGGATCATAAAGATTGGTGACATTCGAGGGACAAAAAAATCCACCACAGTTGTACCAGCCACCCGCAAATACAACTTTCCCTAAATGAGTCGGTGATGTGGTAATAAGAGCCGCCTTGCCAATCACACGCCCCTGACTAAAAGTGCCAGTCACTGTCCAGCGATTTGTAGCTGGGTCATAGAGATCGGCGGTAGTTAAGGTGCTGGTAATGGACATTGTGGACTGACCACTAATGGCCATCACTTTTCCATTTAAAAGTTTCTGAATTGCGTGCCAATTTCTAGCAACTGTTAACGAACCTGCCCGATACCAGCGTTCGGTATTGGGATCAAAAATTTCCGCACTTTTAGTTGGTAAGTTTGGCTCGAGCAACGTTCCACCCACAACAAGCACTGTCCCGTCATCCAATTTGGTAGACGTATGTCCTGATCTGGTTGATGGGCTTGGTGAATACCATTTACTTTCAGTGGATAAATATCTTTGAATGCGAGCCGAGGGCTTAAAGTTGGAAGTGGACCCACCCAGAAGAATGATATCGCCATTTGAGTGAAAAAAAGGAAAGTTTGACCAACAAAGACCCTCATTCATTTGATAAGTTTGTTCTACATACGTGCCGGCATCTATATCAATAATTCCACTTTCAATATTGGTGGCGTTCGCTGGTCCAACGCCACCGGCAACCAAGGCAGATGTTGATGACAGGGCCTTCGCAATAATTTCAGAAGCCCCATTCGGCACACTTGGTCCTGCGGCCAATGATCCAATACCGACGTCAGGGGTAAATACTTCACTGGTATTAGTCGTGCCAGCTGCATTTCGTCCGCCAACAATTAAAATTTTTGACCCTAGGACTGCAGCGGCTGCCGAGCTTCGACCAGAAATCAAGGTGGCCATGGTGCTCCAGCTATTACCGGAGATTGAGTATTTATAAATACTATCTAAGCGAGTAGAGGTTGCGCGATCATAGCCACCGATCACATATATTGTATCTGTATCATATTGAACCATCGCCTGGGACTCCACAGGTGAAGGAAGGGGTGCTCCACTGGTCCAAGTCATGGTTGATTCATCAAATATTTGCACATCGGCTATTGTCGCCGTCGAAGGTGAAAGTACAGTCCCACCAATGACGTAAACTTTGTTATCAATTTTTTTAACAGACCAGGCCGTCACTAAAACTGCAGTGACTAATGAATTACCGGCAGTCCAACTATTATTAGTCGGATCATAGATCTCACATGAACTAAGACAAACTCCAGCAGCATTCGTTCCCCCGCAAACCATCGCCCTCCCGTCAGTTAATGCAAAAGCAACCGGAGAGTTCCGCTCAGTTGACATACTGGCAGCAGCTGAGACTCGTTCTGTTGAAGGATTATAAATTTCAACACTACTTAAGGCGGTGACATTATATCCACCAACCACTAACACGTGACCGTTAGGCAATTCAACACTGGGCGAATTACGACGGGCAATAACAAGTTGATTATTAGTGATGCTGTTAATGGAGCCAGTATTCGTTAAGGGAGAAATCGTCGGCAACGTCAAAGGGTCAGTTGGAGCTTCGGGGGCGGCAACGTTTCCATACTTGATGGAGAACCCCTCATTACAGCTCACTAATAGCATAAAGACGAAATACAGTATTATGATTTTCATCATATATTTTATCGGATCTAATCCCTCAAAACTAAAGAAAAATAGTCAGAAATTGTATATATTCTAATGACCACTCTAACTCATTGAATCCTCGAAACTATAAATTCTCATCAGTTTTATTTCAAATTCCCGATCAGGCTAAGAGATTCCTAATGAGGAGACCCCGTTGAAAAAGATAATCTTAGTCATGAGTTTAGCCACTCTCAGTATGCCATTGCTAGCAGGCCCGAGGGAGCAAGCGTGGAAATTACACAATCGTCTTGCTGGTATTCCACCCAAGCAGGACGTTCTGAATGATATGAGTGCTGCAATTTCTCAAGGTGATCCTGAGGCCGCGGCCAGAATCGCCATGGAAAACCCCTCTTTCTATAATATCACTTTAAAGAACTGGATTAAGCCATGGTCTAACCGCGACCAAACTCCCAGAGTTCCCATGAATGATTACGTGGCAACAATTCTCGGTGTGATTCGTGATGATAGTCCGTTTGATAAAATTCTCTACGATGACATTATCTATATTGTTGATGATGCCACTCTTCCGGTTTATTCAAATACCGACAACAACCATTACCGAAATGCAGAGACGCAGAATTTAGATTTCATGGACACCTTAGTGGTGCGAAAACAATCTGACATCACAGGCACACCGGTCGCAGGAATAGCCGGCGTCACCACGACCAGAAACGCAGGTGAAAACTATTTTTCTGCCGGAACCAATCGCCGGGTCAATCGATTTATTTTCATGAATTATCTCTGCAAAGACTACGAAGACCTCCACGATATTACGATTCCAGACTTCAGAGTGGCGCGTGACGTGGAAAGAAATCCCGGTGGAGACAGTCGTACATATAAAAATAGATGTGTTGGTTGCCACGCTGGACAAGATGGTTTGAGAGGGGCGTACGCCTACTATAATTTTACGGGTGGACGCCTCGCCTACACCCCTGGTCAGGTTCAGGGAAAAATGAATCAAAATAATTATTTCCCGCAAGGCTTCGTCACCACTAATGATGAATGGATCAATCTCTGGGCCACAGGACAGAACGCTTCCGTTGGCTGGAGAGGAGCAACTTCCGGCACCGGCGCCCAAAGCATAGGAATGATGTTTGCTAAAAGTAAGGCCTTCTCTCAGTGCATGGCCCGCAAAGTTTTTAAACTGGTGTGTATGAAAGACGCTGTTAATGCTGATGACGTATCAAAAATCACGGCACTCGCCACAGAATTTGAATCAAACAACAAATATAGCATGAAAGATTTAATTGCTAAGACTTCTGTAGGATGTGTAGTCAATGAAAACTAATCACAAACTCGTAGTAAAGCTGACGGCCCTAGGACTTTTAGTGACACTAATGGGTGTATTTACTCAATGTGTGCCCATTAATACAAAGCAGATCGGGGGTAGCTCTTCCAACAATAGCTACACACCACCTCCACTGGTTGAAGATGAAAAAGATGAAGGGCAGATCATTAACGAGGCGCAAGTTTCCGAGGGAATGAAAAGTCATGAACAGCTTCTTGGGACCATGAGTGAGCTGACTGGCGTGAGTGTCATGAATACTGCAGTCAGAGGGGTTTATAACCAAGTCGCAACAACGCTTCCGACAGACAATGACATCAAGGTGTTTCTTCCTTCTCATCAACTGGCGATCACCAAACTCGCAGCAGAATATTGTAAAGTTCTAGTGGATACGACAACTATCCCAACCGGCAGACAGGTCACTCTACGAGCAGAAATCTGGCCCACCATTAATTTTGGTGGCACCCCGGCTCAGGCCTTGGGCCAGGCCAGTCGAGATATTTTGATTGATGAGGTGATCGAAGCTTTCTGGGGCGGAATGATTTCCCCACAAGACAAAGATCTGGCCGTTGATGAACTTAACCAACTTATACAAGACCTTCTCGCCGGTGAAGCATTAACAGCTGCTACAACTAGAAACGTCATTAAAGGTGTGTGTACGGCAGTGCTTTCAAGCGCTCACGTCACACTTTTATAGGAAGCTTATGACTGATAAAAAAAATGATGAAAAACTAAAACCAATGCTTCACGAGGGGCACTCCCCTAAAAGCCGTCGGGATTTTCTCGCTCAGGGCTTTTTAGGCATGAGTACGATTGCCATGGCGCCCAGTGTGCTGAGTGTCCTCAGTGGCTCTGCCCACGCGGCGGTTAACTGCCCCACACCTATAGGAACTGGCATGACCCCTGTGATCATCATTGATCTCGCAGGTGGAGGAAACATAGCCGGCTCCAACGTCATGGTTGGAGGCATGGGAGGCCAGTCAGATCATCTTCCCAGCTATGAGTCTTTGGGGCTTCCCTCAAATTTTCACCCAAACCTCAGCGGCATGACAAATAATGAATTGGGACTGGTCTTTCATTCTGACTCCGGCATGCTGCGCGGGATTCAATCAGTAACTCAGACAACAACACGTGCCAAATGCGAAGGCATGATTTTCTGTACTTCTACGGATGATGATACTGGTAACAATCAAACGAATCCTCTGTATTGGCTTAATAAAGCAGGAGCAAAGGGGCAACTCAGCCAGCTCGCAGGCACTCGCCAGACAGAATCAGGCGGCAACACTAGTTCCCCTGCTGAATCAGTAAATCCTTCAATTCAACCGGTTCAAATAAACTCCCCCCAAGATGCGACGAATCTCGTGAGTATTGGAAGTCTTGGTACATTTTTTGCCAATAGCTCTCCAACAAAAGTGGAGAAAATTTTAAATACTGTCTCACGCATGAGCGATAAAAAAATTGAGGCCATCTCTCGTAGATCACTTCCGGACCAAATTAAAACAATCGTCCAGTGCGGCTTCCAACAAACCTCGGAGCAAGTTAAAACCTTTGTTCCGAGTCTATTAGACC
>JAIFLR010000009.1 GCA_020048985.1 Halobacteriovorax sp.
TCTTCATGAAACAGAAATGGAAATTAAAAAGCAACTCGGCAAATAAGTTAAATCTGGTTTTTGTTTTCTTCCGGGGAGGTTGATTCGTCACTCTCTCCGGCAAAAAGAATGAGAAATTCATCAGCAGCAATCACTCCAAGATGATCCTTGGCAAGGTGCCTTTGATAATTTTTATCCAACTGAATTCGGGAAATTTCAGTTTTAAGTGATTTATTTTCATCTTGATATGATTTTAGCTCGCTTTGCTTTTCGCGGATATCTCCCTCGGTAGCAAAGTAATCCCAAACGCCTCTATCCATGCAAATCAAACGAAGAACTAAAAGTCCAACGACAGACCATGCAATTTTTGGCAGAAGATTTTTTTTCGTTTTGGTATTTTTCTTGGGAGCCGAACGAGTTGATGGACGACTTTCAACTTCTTCATCCTCTTCTTCATCAAGATATTCTATTTCTGTATCACCAAGAGAGCTCTCTCTGTGATCAATCATATCTGTCATATCTGGGTGGCCAATAGATCTTCTGGTAGATTTAGTTTCGACAATTAAAGGCGCAGAGGTAGCTTCCGTCGCAAAGGGACGATTAAAAACGTTCTTTCGAGTACGTAGTCTGTCGCGGGGGTTAGATTTATCGGATGATCTAGCCGCAAACGGGGACTCTACTTCTTCATATTCGTCATAAGACGGACGGTTCATTCTTAATTCCACGCAAAATACATCCTGTATTTTTGAGCACTAACGGCCCATATCAATTGGGTTTGTGTGTTAAATACAATTTAACACGGTCAACTAGTGCTTACAATGAGTTACAAAGAAGAATTTTTTTCCGGTTTGATAGGGGCACCGACCGGTGCCCCTTTATAAAGATCAGAATCAGATATTAATAACGACTTGGACCACGGCTTGCACCACCGTAAGAGCGACCGCCTCCACGACTGCCGCCATTTCCACCACGGTATCCACCACCGCCGCTTGGACGTGCGCCACCGTAAAGACCGCTGTTAGATGGAGCTTCTGCAAGCTCAACACTTACACGACGGTTACCAAACATCTCCCCTTTCAGGTTCATGATGGCATCTGTGTGGGCAGAATCAGCTTCAAGGAAAGCAAATTTTTCTTTGGTATCGATGCGACCGATTTCGCGCCCATTGATTCCAGCAGACTGAGCAATGAATTTAAGAAGATCACCTGAGTTCACTCCGTCCATTGTTCCTAAGTTGATGAAGAATCTTTGCATGCCAGATGTTACACGAACGGCTTTTCTTTCTGTTCCTACTCCACCAACTGCACGACCAGCAACATCGATATCAACTGCTTTCTCATAACGTTTAAGAGTATTTTCGAACATAAATCCGTATATACCTTTAATAAGATCATCTTTTTCAAGACCATCAAATTTAGCTTTGAAAGAGTCAAAGTTTTTAGCTTCGTCTTCATTGAAGTTAGTCACGTGATCGTTGAAACGAACCATTGATTTCTCGAGGATTCTTTCACGAATTTCAGCGACTTTAGGAAGGAAAACACGTTGAATCTGGGCTTTCGTTAAACGCTCAATTTGTCCAACACGAGATTGCTCTGAAGGCTCGATAATTGAAAGAGAGATCCCTTTAGAACCACCACGACCAGTACGACCAATACGGTGAACGTAAGACTCGTTATCTTGTGGAAGACCGAAGTTGATAACGTGAGTAAGATTGTTAACATCAATCCCACGAGCAGCAACGTCAGTACAAACGAGAAGATTAATTTTCTTTTCTTTAAATTTTTTCATCGTCATGTCACGGGCCGCTTGATCCATGTCTCCGTGAAGAGCATCAGTTGGGTAACCACGAGCATTTAACTCATCAGTTAACTCTTTAGCACCGATTTTTGTACGAGTAAAAATGATCGCATACATTGAATCAGAGAAATCCATATAACGACAAAGAGCTTCAATTCCGTTTTCACGACGAACCACAACGGCTTGTTGATCAACTGAATCAGCAGTTAAAACTTTCTTCGTTACACGAACGATAACTGGGTTATTAAACTCACGAGCAACGAGGTTCGCAATCGGGCCAGGCATAGTAGCTGAAAACATCCAGATTTTCTTTTCAGGAACTTTTGCAATGATATCGATAACGTCATCAAAGAATCCCATATCCAACATTTCATCAGCTTCATCTAAAATAACAAATTTTGTATGTTCAAATTTAAGAACTCCACGCTCGATCAAATCAGTTACTCGTCCAGGAGTACCCACAACGATTTGTGGCTTCTTAGCTTTCAAATCTTTAATTTGAAGACCTGTAGAGGTACCACCGTAAACAGACATTGAACGGATTGATTCAAAAGCTGAAAGCTTCTGGATCTCTTCGTGAATCTGGTTAGCAAGCTCACGAGTTGGAGCAAGGATCAATGCTTGAAGAGCTGGATTTTTAAAATCCAATTTTTCAAGAAGTGGAAGTACGAAAGCTGCTGTTTTACCAGAACCCGTTTGGGCCTGACCGATAAAATCAATATCACCTTTAATAAGAGCAGGAATCGCTTGTGCCTGAATCTCAGATGGGTTCTCGTAACCCATTTTGGTAATAGCTTTGATGGAAGACTCTTTGAGTCCAAGGGATAAAAAAGACATAGTTTCTCCTTTAGAGAAATAAACATAAATAAAATGCAGATTTTGAATAATAAGAGACGATCTAAGGTCTCTAAAATACCTTGGGAACCACTTAGATCTTAAGACATGGAAAGATCCGGGTGGGGAACAAGGACAAACAAAATATACGACTGAAGGCTATTTAGCATACCCTATTTCGGATTGTAAATAGCGCGTTACTGGCACTTGGGTAAAGGGTAAAAATTACAGGGATTATAGACGAAAAAAAAAGGCACCCGAAGGTGCCTTTTCTGATTATTTGATTGAGTAAGTGACCCAAAGACCGGCCCAAAATGAGCGCATAGAAAAGGGAACATCATTCACGAAAGCGGAAATGTAGGGAAACAGATTTAGCTTGGGAGTAACATCTTTTGCGACCCCAATATAAGCATTCTGCCAAACATTGTAGTAAACAGGTTTCTTGCCGTTAATTGATTCCCAGCGCTTGTTATTTTCAAGCATGTTTTCGTAGTAAAGTTGAACCTTAGTCGTGTCATTAACTGTGTAGCTAATATATGGGGCCGTATACAAACGGTTTCTTGAAGCGTTGTAGCGGTTCTCAAAAATCCAGTAACGATCCTGAAAAACGAGAGAAAGCTGCCAAGCTGGATTGAAGTCGTAAGAAAGGACGTTCAACCATTCTAGTCCATAAGTGAGCTTACCAAAATCGGCATGGTCATAATGTCTTGTCGCATGCGAAGTAGGAAGACGAACACCTGGACGCATCCACCAATTAAACTTTTTATCAGATGAAGAAAAGACAACCCCCGAAAAACCAACCAGAGCATCTTCTAAAATAACCATCCCTCGCTCACCAGCAGATTGATTACTAGGACTATCAAAAAAAGTTGTAAAACGTGGAATCACGTTAAACTTCATAGTTCCGCCGTAGTTATAGCCGAAGTTAACCTGACTCCAAATGTTCAGAGAATAGGTATCACAGTTACGGCATGGATCTCCGCCTGAGAACTCCGGAGAAATAGCAGCGTTATTTGAGTCCCATTTTTCAAATGTTGGAGTTGTGACGGATCCAAAATAACCAATGCTTAATCGATCATAGAATTTATCAAAAGAAGATTTAGAAACTGGCTCAGCAGGCTTAGTTTCAGCAGCAACCTCAGTAGTAGTCACTTTTTTAATGGTTTGTTTCTTAGCACCAGCCTTAGGAGTGAGAGATTTTGTTTGCCCAAAAGCTTGTGCTGTTACAAGGGCGCCTAGAATCAAAGTTAAGAGAAAAAATCTTTTCATACTGGTGTTGCCTTCCTTACAATCATTAAATTAGATTAGCATTCTAAGCAATAGTTGCCTTGAACACAAAGTAATTGATTGGTCTCACGGCAAAACTTAAAAGACAATAAAAAGTTTCGTGGTGCGAAAACGACACCAAAGGAAAAATAATGAGCAGTGAAAAACAACAAATTCTTACTTCTTTCTTTAACTCCCTCGAGAAAATGGAATCAGAAGACATGATGGCGGTGGTTGAAAAGCACCTCAAGGACGACGATGTCGAAATTTTCGTCCATCACATCGAAAATTTTTATGGCATCACTGACGATGAAGAGCTGGGAATGTTAGCGCAATTAATGGTCACGGGTTATCTTGCTGCAAAGCACGAGGAAAGCCTTAAATCTACGAAGCACTAATCGAGCTCATTTCCTAAATCATACTGCACTTGAATCCAGAATCTTCTCATGGCCGCTACCTCTTGAAGGTAGAACCAAAGTGTCTCAAGCTGGGAGTGGTCACTAATTCTACGAGAGAGAAGCTTAAAGAGATTTGACATCCCCTCACCCACGACACCAAACTCAAAAAGATCCTTAAGTTCTTCGAGAAGGAACTCTTCGCCCTCGTTAAACTGAACCCGATTAGTCTCATTTTGAATATTAAGATTAAGGCCTGCTTCCTGAATTAGACTCTCCATCAACTGAAAATTTCTTACGGCCATCTGGTGGTCACCAACCGGCCCAAGTTTTACAGTATCATCGCCAGACGTTACCGAAAGTGTGAAAGATATTTGAAACCCACTAGGCTTCTTCGTCATCCACCAGCTAAAACCTGGATCTGACAAATTGCACATTGTTTCTTCGTTTATTGGAAATCGACGATTAGCGATCTGGTCTTGGATGATTTCGGCTTGAAGATGACTTTCAAGGATAAAAAATCTCAGCTTTTTCTCAACATCAAGGTTCCCGCCCTCAAGTAAGCGCAGACTTGGATACAAATCAGGATTTTCAAGGATCGCCTGGTAATCATCACGAATATTCTTGGAAACCAAAGTTCTGATAACAAAAAGAGATGTGGATTTTTGGAGATGGTAGAGAACCCCGGGTTCTGCCGGATATTCATTGACCTCATCATCAATTTTAGAAACAACAGGCAAAGGGGCAACCTCAGCATGAGAGAAGTTTTCATGCAGATGTTTAAAAGTCTCGGCCACCATTTGCTCTATGTAGTCCATTCTTCTTCCTAAAATAGATACATTAAAATCTGACACAAGATAATGATAATCATGGGTGCAGGATCTATTGGAATGTCTTTGGGAAATAAATCACGAATTGGCTTTTGCGGGATATTTGCGAATTCGTGTAATTTTTGAGCCCAGGGTTGCCTGCGAACATCAGGCACCCAGCTCAAAAGAAC
>JAIFLR010000065.1 GCA_020048985.1 Halobacteriovorax sp.
ACAACACCCCAGAACAAACTGAGCTGATTGATAATGTTGTTAATTCAACCAAAGAATTGAACGACTTTATCAACTCCATTTTGGATCTGACTAAAATTGAGTCCCAGAACCTAACTTTGAGAAAAGAATCAAGGGACGTGAACAAGATCATTGAAGGCATTCTGGCCAAGCTTGAATTTGAGGCTGGGAACAAACAGATGCGTATTGAATCAGATCTTTCTCCGCTCTACCCGATCCAGGTGGATACTGTACTAATGAATAGGGTTATTTCAAACCTTATAGAAAACGCCATTAAGTACGCCGGCAAAGGGAAAACCATCTGGGTTAAGACCTGGGATGACCCAACCTGGGTGTATATTGAGATCAAAGACAATGGTCTGGGAATAGGGGCAGAGGACCTGGCCCATATCTTTGATAAATTCTATCGGGTGAAGAATGATTCGACCCATGCAATTAAAGGCTCTGGGCTTGGCCTTTATCTGGTAAAATACTTTATCGAACTCCATAATGGGGTCATTTCTGCTTCCTCTCAACTTGGAGAGGGAACTTCGTTTATAATTAAGTTAAAGAATGAATAGGAGCTTTCCATGCATAAGGTTTTAGTTGTTGATGATGATAAGGTTCTTCAGCAGTCAGTTAAGCAGGCACTTGAATACCATCACTTCGTGGTTGATGTTGCTGACAATGGAAAAGAAGCCGTCAATAAAGTGTATGGGCAAAAGTATGATTTGGTGGTCATGGACGTTAACATGCCTGAGATGGATGGGATCCAAGCACTAACTGAAATCAAAAAACATGATCCCTCAGTGATTGTCCTGATCCTTACCGCCTATTCGAATGTAACAGATGCAGTTAAGGCAGTAAAAGAGGGGGCGTATAACTACCTCGAAAAGCCAATTACATCAGACAACCTGGTCGCCTTAATCAAACGTGCCTTAAAAGCCCGTTCCATGGTTGAGACTTTGACTTTCTCTTCTCCCACGCTTTCAATTGGTGAGACCTCTACCTCAAAAGATAAATTTGTTGGCGAATCAAATGCCATGAAAAAAGTCTTCGATGTCATTTCGAAACTTGCAAAGGTTGTCACTCCAGTCTTGATTCGTGGAGAGTCTGGTACGGGTAAAGAACTAGTCGCCAAAGCTATTCACTATAACTCACCTCGAAAAGACGAGAAGTTTGTTACTATTAACTGTGGTGCCATTTCTGAAAACTTGATTGAGTCTGAACTTTTTGGCCATGAAAAAGGCGCCTTTACTGGAGCTGACCAAAGAAAAATAGGTAAATTTCAATTTGCAGAAGGTGGAACCATCTTTCTGGATGAGATAGGTGATATATCTGCGGCGATGCAGGTGAAGCTTTTGCGAGTTCTTCAGGAAAAAACATTTATGCCTGTGGGATCAAACCGCGAAATTAAAGTGGACGTGAGGATCATTGCAGCCTCTCATAAACCATTTGAGGAAATGATTAAGGATGGAACTTTTCGAGAGGATTTATTTTATCGCCTAAACGTATTGCCCGTTTACCTTCCTCCATTAAGAGAAAGAAAAACAGATATTCCTCACCTTGTGAATCATTACATTAACTACTTTAATAATGTTCACAATTTAAAAGTCGGTGGAGCAGAGCCTGAGGCGATGGAAGTTCTGACGAACTACTCATGGCCTGGGAACATTCGAGAACTTAGAAATATAATAGAGCATTGTTTTATCATGGAATCCTCTGACATGATTCACTTGCACTCTTTGCCAGCAATTGTATTTAAGGATCAAAAGAAGGCTGAAGCTAAAGACCAGGTTGCTGCGGACAGCGTGATTGACCTCTCTGATATTCAGAACTCAGTCCTGGATGCTCCCTCAGCTAAAACGTCGACTGGAAATGAAGTTCATTTCTCGTTTGGTACCAGAGTTGAAGGTGGAAAGTTAGACTTTGCTTTGGCAAAAGATCTTTTTGAAAAAGAATTTATTGTCCAGGCTTTAAAGATCAACAAGGGCAAAATTAATCAAACTGCTCTCAATGCGAATATTCCGAAGAAAACACTTCTGAGAAAAATTGAGAAATATGAGATTGTGCCTAAAGACTATTACTAGGAAATTACATGACTCGTTTTTGGTCCCTATGCCTCGTTATGGCAACTTTGATAATTATTGATCAGCTCTCAAAAGGTGCGATCCAGACGAATTTGTATTATGGCGAGTCTATTCCCGTTATCGATGGGTTTTTTAGTATAGCCTATGTCAAGAACACAGGTGCAGCTTTCGGGTTTGGTGCTGGGGCACATGAGATGTTTAGAATTATAATGTTTTTAATCCTGCCCGTAATTTTTTGCGGCTGGATTTTTTACATGCTGATTAAAACCATTAAGGGTCCATTCTACATGTCGCTGGCCTATGCTCTAATCTTTGCTGGCGCCATCGGGAATTTGATTGATCGATTCTCGCTTGGGTATGTGGTGGATTTTCTGCTTTTCTACTGGAAAGATGAGGCGAATCATTTTCCTGCATTCAACGTTGCCGACAGTTGTATTACGGTTGCTGCAGGTCTTTTAATTATTGATTTTTTTGTTCAGCTCAAAGAGAAAAAAGCAGCTGCTCAAGCAGGAGAACATGCTTCCAATCCTGTATCAAAATCATGATGTAATTTTATATTCCTATCCTCTTCTTATGGGTCTGGGCTGGGGAGTTGCCTATCAGCTTTTTTTTGCTAAGGCTGATATCGGTAAAAAATACGCTCAGCTTTTATATTGGGGAATATTTCTATCTGCATGGATAGGCTCCAAACTCTTCTTTTATTTTACCAGCAATTCTTCTGCAACTGAGGATATTCTGTCTCAGACATCATTTTGGACAGGTGGCGGATTTGTCTTTTATGGTGGATTAATTTTTGCCCTCCTCTTTATATCTATTTATAAACTATTTAAGTTTCCACTTACTGAACTTACTCTTTGGGTAATGCTTACGGCGCTAACGTTTGGCCATGCCATTGGGCGGATCGGTTGTCTGCTTGCCGGTTGTTGTTATGGAAAAGAAACGAATATGTGGTGGGGTATAGAGCTTCATGGGGCCCATAGGCATCCGACTCAGGCGCTTGAAGCGATAGGTTTATTTGTTATAGGGTTTATAGTTCTTAAAAGTGGTCCCTCTTTAAAAACGTTGGCCAAATATTTTCTGGGCTATGGTGCCCTTAGGTTTGGAATTGAATTTCTCAGAGGAGATGAAATAAGAGGACACTGGGGTCCATTCACGCCATCCCAATGGATTTCTTTGGGGCTTGTTGCTGCCGGTATTTTCACTGTTTACCTCAATGGAATCAGGAGGTTGGGGCAATCTAAACCTAAGTAGTCAAGTTTTGTACTCTTTCAACCGATACAAAAGATGGATAAAACCAGGAGTATTGTTTGGAAAAGACCGCAAGCTTAGATTCAATTCAGCCTCGATTCCTGCGCTATCGGAGTCATTTTAAAATCTATTTTGTAGCGCTGCTTACTTTATCTGGGTTGATTTTATCCTTCTGGGGACATCGATTGTCTCAGGAACGCTGGCATACGGTTTATAGTGAATACAACTTTGAACTTTGGATGAGTGCCTTGTACTTTTTGGTATTCGGAAGTTTTTATACCTTCTGGCTCCGCTTTAGATTGAACCGAGTCGTGCAAGTTTTTCCAACACATATTTTTGTACATAAGGTCGGTAAAAAAGAAGAAATAATTTTTGATGACGTTGAGTCAGTGGGAATTGTTTGTATGTCAGTTTTTTATTTCAAAATGAAAAACGGGATCAAACATTATTTTAGCGCAAGTCTTGAGAGAGTTGATTATATCTGGGAAGGATTTAATCAGGCACGGCCAGGTGTCATTTCCCCTGAGGATTATGACTCATTTAGAACTAAACTCGTTCAATATGACCATCACCAAAAGAGAAAAGAGTGGTTCTTTAAACACAAACTTGCGGACATAGTTAATTGGGTTGTTTTGCCTTTTATGTTTTTGAGCATCACCTACATCGTTCAAACCCGCGAGATTGTCATTAATCAGCAGGGAATGTATTTTTTCAGACTTTTCATGTATTCAATTTTGGTTTTGATGATCACAACATTCTTTTTCTCCTTCGTACTTAAAAAGTTTGTCTTTGATAAGCGTGTCTCGGATCAAATGAATTCTCGGCCTGACGACAAACTAAGAGACTTGGAATTTGAAGGGGTTATTCTTCAGCGCTCAAAAATGATGCAAATAATAACGGCTTCGTTTTTGTTAGCTCTCGTCATGAAGTCAGAAATGAATTTTTTCTCTTTGACGAAAATCAAAGAGGACCTTACCACTTTTAATATTAAAAGCGGTCATACCCTCGTGGTTGATAATCGCTACAATTGCCTGACTTGTAAGTACACACTAAAGGACGGGGACATTGTGGTCTTTGGACGTGGAACGATTGGGCAAATCATGGCCACTGAAGGGGATATGGTGGGGCAAATTTCACAGGACAAGAGAGGCAGAATTATCGCCAGTGAAAATGTCCAAGAAGTTCCTAAGGGGTTTATCGCGATTAAGCTCTCGAATCAACAAGAGATCGCTATGGTTAAAATAGGCGAGTTAATTGGTAAAATACAAAAGTAATGCAGATTTTTTAAAAACTCCTAAGATAAGTGGGTGAGACCACTTATCAACAGGAGTTTTTTTTGAAAAAAATAACACAACTTGCTCTGCTTCTGGCCCTCGTCTTAGGTTATTCCACTCAGTCCCAAGCTGGTTTATTGATCGAACCTGTTATTGGATACTCATTTGGTAACGCAAATATCGATGTAGAAGTGCCATCATCTCCTTCCTCAAATACCTCAGATAAAAATAGTGTGAAAGGGACCAGTTATGGTGGCCGCCTTGGATATCAGAATTTTGGTTTCCAGTTAGGGGTGGATTACCTGGCTTCGGCGATGGAAACAGATGGTGATAAATTCAATACGTCAGAGTTCGGTGGATTTGTGGGATTTGAATTCCCCGTCCTGCTTAGAGTTTATGCAGGCTATGTTTTTTCTGGAACAGGAACTTTAGAGTCAGACGTGGATTATAAATTTAAAAATGGGGCTGGCCCAAAAGTTGGCATAGGCTTCACGTTGCTGCCTTTTTTAGACATCAATCTTGAGTACAGATCAATTAAATATGAGGAATTAGAACAAACAGTTAGTGCTGTTCCGCTAAATCTTAACGTGGATTACAACGCCATAATGCTGGGCTTTTCTCTGCCATTCGTCCTTTAAATTTAGACTTTCGTAATAAATAAAAAAGGCTCCTTATGGAGCCTTTTTTTATTATCCAGCAATTTCTTTTTTGATTTCTTCTAACTTGCTTTCATCCACATAAAGGTCTGAAGCAAGGGTCTCGTTACCCCAGGCAGTGAAAGCATCATCATGCTGATACATCGTGATGGTTTCCCAAGGACAGTCTTGTGAGCAGTTCTGGCAACCGATACACCGAGCAATATCGATCTCTACCATTTGCTGAAAGGAAGGGTTTTTTGGATCTGGTCCAGGCACTAATTCAATGGAATCAACAGGGCAGCCAGCAATACAAACTTCACAGCCAGTGCATCCAGATTGATGGACAACTGCGATTAGTTTGGGTGGTTTTTTACCCTTACGGTTAGGCTTAAAGCGTGCCGCATGGAATGGATTTTCAACTTTAATTTCGTCACTCATAGTCCATGATTATACACGCAGGATTGGAAGCAATAAAGCATTTCCTTATACAATTTGGCGCTCCCGTGCTTGAATTACTCTAACTATTTTTACTCTTATAACGCACTATTTAAATAAGCTCTGTTTAGACCCAAGGACTGCAAGATGACCATGAGAAAACTACGTTTTGTGACGGCAGCAAGCCTCTTTGATGGCCACGACGCTTCGATTAATATCATGCGCCGTCTTCTGCAGGCCAAAGGGGTTGAAGTCATTCACTTAGGTCACAACCGCTCCGCTCAAGAGGTGGTTGAAGCGGCCCTGTCTGAAGACGCTCACGCTATAGCCCTAAGTTCTTACCAGGGTGGGCATATGGAATATTTCACTTATGTCCGAGAACTGCTTGATCAACATGGTGGCAAGCATGTGCGAATTTTTGGCGGTGGGGGAGGGGTGATTACTCCGCCCGAAATCACTGAACTGCATAAGCGTGGGATTACTCGCATATATCACGCCAATGATGGAACGAGCCTGGGTCTCAATGGAATTATTGAGGACATGATCCATAAGTGTGATTACTCCACATTGGACAACGTTGATTTTAAATCACTGAGCAACAAAAAACTAACTGCCTATGAAATTGCAAAAGTCATAACATTTATCGAGGATAATCGAGAGTTTCCATTTCCAGTAAAGGGCCAAGAAGTGCCTGTCTTCGGGATTACAGGAACAGGTGGTGCTGGTAAATCATCGCTGATTGATGAAATACTTTTGCGGTTTCATTTGTACTACAGTGATAAAAAAGTTGCTTTGGTTTCTGTTGACCCTACCAAGAAAAAAAATCAAGGGGCATTACTGGGGGATAGAATTCGCTTAGGATCAACTGCCTACCAGAATTTTTATGTGCGCTCCCTTGCGACTAGAGACTCATCAAATGAACTTTCTCCAGAAATTAAAAAAGTTGTAGAGTTTTTGAAAACCCAAGACTTTGATCTTATCATGGTGGAAACCTCAGGAATTGGTCAGGCTTCTGATGAAATTACTAAAGTCGCGAATAAAACACTCTACGTGATGACTCCGGAGTTTGGAGCAGCAACACAACTTGAAAAAATTGAGATGCTCGAAGTGGCAGACTTTATTGCCGTTAACAAGTTTGAACGACCAAGAAGTGAGGATGCTCTTAGGGACGTGAGAAAACAATATAGAAGAAATAAAGTTCTTTTTGCCAATCATCCTGGCTCACCAGACGACAGCGAGCTCCCAGTCTACGGAACCATGGCTTCAAAGTTTAATGACATTGGAGTTAATGCATTATTTAAAGATATTGTTAAAGCCGTTGGATTTCAGACGAATTCAGACCTTGAAAAAATTGCAGCTGATCGTGCTCCAACAAAAAAACTTGCTGTGATTCCCGCTTCAAGAGTTAATTACTTACGAGATATCTCTGAGACGATAAGGAAATACAATCTATCTGCACTGAGCTCTGTTCAAAAGCTGAGAAAATACGAAGCTCTTCTAGAGGCTTCAAAAGAGATTACGGATAGTGCGTCGATCTTTTCAAAAATTGAGACCCTGAAAAAAGAATTAAACGGTGAGCTGGCCGAAATCTCGGCTTTCGACAAGATGGTGGAAGATTATACAAAAGGTGAGCACACTTACGTAGTAAGAGGAAAGGATAATAAGGTACCAACAAAGTACAAGTCACTTTCCCAATCAAATATTTCTAAAGTGGGTTTTCCAAAAATCAACTATGCTTCAGATAAATTATCTTTTATTCGTTCGCAAAACTTACCAGGATTCTACCCTTACGCTGGTGGCGTCTTCCCGTTCAAACGAGCTGATGAGGATCCCAAAAGACAGTTTGCTGGTGAAGGTGGACCTAAACGTACGAATGCTAGGTTTCACTATCTTTCGAAGAACGATTCTGCCAAACGCTTGTCCACTGCTTTTGACTCAGTAACACTCTATGGTGAAGATCCAGCAACCCGTCCGGATATCTATGGGAAAGTGGGGGAGTCAGGGGTTTCTATATGCACACTTGATGACATGATGGAGCTCTATAAAGGATTCGATCTCACGTCTCCGTCGACTTCTGTTTCAATGACCATCAATGGTCCGGCCCCGATCATTCTTGCCATGTTTATGAACACTGCCATTAATGGCTCACTATCTGAGGCCGACCGCGAGAAGCAAGAAAAAATGATCGAGGTGATGCAAAAGGTTCGCGGAACAGTTCAGGCCGACATTCTAAAAGAGGATCAGGCCCAGAACACGTGCATTTTCTCACTAGAGTTTGCCCTGAAAATGATGGGGGACGTTCAGGAGTTTTTCTGTAAACACAAAATTAAAAATTATTATACGGTTTCAATCTCCGGCTATCACATTGCAGAGGCAGGTGCTAACCCTATCACTCAACTCGCATTAACACTCTCTAATGGTTTTACTTACGTTGAGTATTATCTTAGCCGAGGAATGCACATTGATGATTTCTGCGAAAATCTCTCATTCTTCTTTTCAAACGGACTTGATCCTGAATACACAGTTTTAGGTCGAGTTGCCCGCAAGATTTGGGCCGTTTCTATGAAAGAAAAATATGGGGCATCCGAAAAATCTCAGAAGTTGAAATATCATATCCAAACCTCTGGCCGATCACTTCACTCTCAAGAAATTGATTTCAATGATATTAGAACCACATTGCAGGCCTTCCTGGCACTTTCTGATAATTGTAATTCTCTTCACACAAATGCCTACGACGAGGCGATCACGACGCCAACGGAAGAATCTGTACGTCGGGCGATGGCGATTCAGCTCATTATAAACCGTGAATTTGGGCTTAATAAGACCGACAATCCTCTTCAGGGATCATTCATCGTAGATGAATTGGCCGAGATCATGGAAGAAGCCGTTCTAGCTGAATTTGAGAGAATCTCTGACAAGGGCGGAGTCCTTGGTTCAATGGAATCTATGTATCAGCGTGGAAAAATCCAGGAAGAATCTTTGTATTATGAATCCATGAAAGATTCCGGTGAGTTTCCTATTATTGGTGTGAATACTTTTCTCCCAGAGAAAATAGAAGAATGGAAGCCCATTGAGCTGTCCAGGGCTTCTGAAGCAGAAAAAAATGATCAGATTCAGCGACTGGAAAATTTTAAAGCAAGAAATAAGACATCCTCACAAGCTCGCTTGAATAAACTTCGCGAAGTTGCCCTCTCGGGTGGAAATATCTTTGAGGAACTACTATCAACTGTTCGTTACTGCAGCCTGGGTGAGATCACATCGGTTCTCTACGAAGTAGGTGGCCGCTATAGAAGGAATATGTGATGAAAAAATCAAATATTTATACACGAACAGGGGACAGCGGAGAAACTGGACTTGTGAGCGGGAACCGTGTTGCAAAGTCGGATAGTCGAATTGATCTTTATGGAGATTTAGATGAACTAAATTCCAGAATTGGTTATGCATGCTCCCTTCTTGATATTAATTTTGCTTCTGAAATTAATTTTCTCCACACAATTCAGTCTGCACTATTTGACTTAGGTTCAAATATGGCCTGTGAAGCCGAGAATAGGCACAAGTACAAGCTCCCTCAAATTACAGACCACTTTATTAAGGTCATTGAAACTGAGATCGACCGGATGGATCAGGATCTTGATGCCTTAAAGAACTTTATCCTACCTGGTGGATGTCCTGCCGCCGCTGCATTTCATCTGGCACGAACCAGTGCACGTAATGCTGAACGGAAAATGGTGTATTTTGAAGCTACAACTAAAGAGACATCACCTGACTTAGGGTTAATTTTACTCAATCGTCTCTCTGATTATTTCTTTGTGCTGGCGCGATATATTAATAAGCGATCAGGTGCTGAGGAAATTCTATGGAAGCCGCGAACCTAACGGTCTTGTTGATTAAAAAGTTTCTGGATACCAGCAATCTTTTCACCAATCGTGAATTTGAGTAATTTAAAATTCAACACTAAGAATATTCCTACCGAAATACTAATTGCGCCAAACATAACACTTAAGCGGTGCTGCTGAAGCAGAGTCGGATTTAATAAAATAATGAGATTGGAACTTATTAGTGGCACAGCAAATGCAAATAAAATAAATAAAACATCCAGTGTGGAAGCGAGTGATGCTTGTTTTTTATTTCTTAGTTTAATTTCCTGCTTGGAAAGCTTAATTCGGCTGTTGGCTTTTTTTCTAACTTCAAGTTCTTTGTTGGCACTAGTGGTAGGCTTTTTTTCCGGAACCAGAGAGTTGGCTTGACCTTGGTTGATCATCCTTGCCCCTGTGAAATCGAGCTGAAGACCATGGCTCTGCCTGTCCCTTGCTGCTCCCGGGAATGTGAGTGCATCGACGGATCCAGGATCCATTTTTTCTGAAATAATAGTAATTTTTGATCCGCCAACTTTAACTTCATCGCCCAAAAACATTTGTGAGTGGTCTACTCTTAAGCCATTTAGATAGGTGCCATTTTTTGATTCAAGATCTGCAATCTCCAGCTTTCCCGGTGTAAGAGTGATTTTACAGTGTTCACCACTCATGAGTTGGTCTTTAACTTTGTGGCTGCTGGAGTTCGCTCGGCCAATAACAACTGACTTATACATCTCGAGGGGGATTTCAGAAATATCATTACCTGTTTCAAGTTTAAGTATAACTTTCACGCTTGGCTCCAGAAATCCTGATGGTAATTAAAGTTACAGATTAGTTTTATCGATTGTAGATACTGATGCATTTTTTCTGAAAACTGAAATTCAGGCACAACGTAGAGTCCCCAAAGATGAGAAGCAATAAGAATGTCTCTTAGACCAAAATGAGTCGATTGATAAAAAGGATTGAGATCCTTTTCAATTTTTTCGAGATAAGGCTTGAGTTCATCAACAAAGGTTTTCTGATTTTTTACAAGCTCAGAAAAAGGCCCTCTTTTTTGTTCTTTTTTTTGCAGGAAGTATTGTCTTGAGGTCTCGGTAAATTCGGGGGTGTAAATCCAATAAGGCATCGCCAGTGAATGCACCTCAGATCCGATCTTAGACAGAAGTGATTCAAATTCCTTAAACGAATGGGAAGTCAGATACTCATCAACCTTGAGAGCATTGTTCTTATCGAGGTACTGAATAATGTCGAGGCTTTCATTCATCGCCCCAGTATCATGGGCCAAGATGGGTAGCATTTTTTTTCCCGTAAGTTTCTCCGGGGTGAGCTCATCATCGTAAGGCACTACTTTGGACTTATACTCGACTTTTAAATATCCCAGCGCCATGCGTACTCTCACGCAAAATGGGCAGTGAACGTAATGGTAAAGCGTTAAACTCATGAAATCCCTTCTATCCACTTAATTATAGACTTAACGTGCCGTTTTTCCAAAGAGCAAGATCTGTCTTGACGCACTATTTAATTGAATTTGTGGTACATTTAAATTATCTATGTCTTATAGAAATCGGGAAGGTGCTTATGGATCAAATTATTACTATTACAGACAAGGCTTTGGACCAGATCAAGGTTATTTCTGAAGCCGAGAATCCAGATGGTTCTAAAGGACTAAGGCTTGCGGTTACTGGAGGCGGTTGCTCTGGTTTATCTTATAAAATTGAATTTTCTGACAAAAAAGAAAGAGATAATGTTCTTGAACTTAATGAAATAAAAATCCTTATTGATCCCAAGTCGGTTATTTATTTAAAGGGCATTGTCCTTGATTTTAAAGATGGTCTGAATGGGAAAGGTTTCAGTTTTGATAATCCAAATGCCAAAAACACTTGTGGTTGTGGCGAATCTTTTTCAATTTAATTTATGCTAGAAACTTTTCGTTTTTCTTCAGGTCAGTTGTTGGCCCGTTTTGCTGTGTTCTCCTTAACCGGGAATGACGTATATCTGTTTCTTCAAAATCAATCTACTTTTAATTTTCAAGAACTAAATGAAAATGATTTTCATTTGGTGAGTTTTTTAGATCCAAGTGGAAAAGTTGAATTTTATTGTTGGGCCTTAAAATCAAAAGATGAAGTGACTCTTCTTGTGCCTGAACTTTTAAAGGAACAAGCTCACAATCGTCTTGAAAAATTTTTAATTTCTGAAGATGTCGTGATTGAAGACAAGGGCCCCCAGAACTGGAAATTTGTTCTTGGACCCAAATGTTCTGAGCAATCGAGCTCAAAAACTTATAGTGGTTGTCTCTTCGAAGAAAAAGCTATTTTGGGGCCCGATATCCCCAGTCCCTCGCCTGTTATAAGTCCGGAGGATGTCGATCTATGGCGCTCTTTAAACGGATGGCCGGATTTTTCAGGCAAGACATTTGTTCCTGAGATCATAAATAATCTTCGATTGTATGATCTCAGTGTAAGCCAGAAAAAGGGATGTTACCCTGGGCAGGAAACGGTTTCTAAAATTGCTACCAGAAGAGGAGCAGCCTATAGTCCTGTCCTTTTGGAAGCAGCTGAGGCCCGCAAGCCTGGACCGATTTATATGTTTGATAAGAAAGTTGGCGAAATCGAAAGTTGCCATGAGTGGAAAGGAAAGTACTACTTATCTGCCAAATTGCTCAGAGATTTTCGCGTTTCAGGTATGGTCTTGAAAATAATCCAAGAGGATAAGGAATTTGAAGCAGTTGTTCGCTACCAGCCACTTCTCTCAGGGTCCAATCACGATAAGGCTTTAGATGCTTATTTTGAAGGCCTAGAAGCCTTTAAGAGAGATGATTACATTTCGTCTGAACGTTTACTAAGAGTGGCCATTGAGCTGGATAACAAGTTTGCAGACGCCTATGAGAGTTTAGGTGTGATACTTGGCCGTTTGGACAGATTCCCTGAAGCGATTGAACTAATGGATCATTTAACCCAAGTGGATCCTTCCTCGGTTCTGGCCCATACCAATAAATCACTATTTTTAATGAAAATGGGGAAAATTGAAGAGGCAGAAGAGCAAAAATCTCTCGCCACGATCAAATCTTTTGAAAAATTTGGTGATGAAGCTAAACTTAAAGAACAGATCCTGAAAGAAAAAGAAGCGCAAGAGCTTGAATGGGCAAAGCGCGAAAACATGTTTAAACAGGTTCTAGAGATTGATGATGAAGATGCTCTTGCCAATTATGGTTTGGGATCAATTGCAGTAGAAAGGCAAGAATGGAGCAAGGCGATTATGCACTTAGAAAAGGTGCTGAAATCTGATGTTAATTACTCCGTTGCTTATCTGGCCCTCGGCAAAGCCTACAAGGGTCTTGGACAGAAAGAACAAGCGGCGACTAAGTGGAAAGATGGAATCGTGATTGCTGCCAAAAAAGGCGACCTCATGCCTGCAAATCAAATGCAGCATGAATTACAAAATCTCTAATTTTTTTTATAGTGTTTACGAGCGTGCGCCAATGTCTTCTTCAATTCCTGAAGTTCTTTTCTGTGTTCCTTGAGACTTTTTTCCCAAATCAAAACTTTTTTTCGAAATTTGCTGACGATACTTCGCTGCTCTTTTATGAGACTCCACCCTAGCTCAGAAATTAATCCCTGCTTTCGTGCCCACTGTAGATCAACGTAGGTGAACTCAAGCATCCAAAACTCTTCAACGGCTCTCCAAATGATTTTTTCTCTTTCTTTAGAAGAGAACTGGTACCAAATAGAATCTAATTCTTTAGATCTGGCCATATCTGAGAAGAGTTTAAACGCCCAAAAGAATGTAAAGTAGGCATGGTAGATCCCTCTAAGAGGTCTTAAAGTTCTTCTCCAAGGACTATAATAAATGCAATCAATTGGCTCTTGTATGAGTTGTTCAAGATTTAAGTAATAGTTTAAATGGTGATGCCCATTCTCATGCAAAAGATCATCTAACAGATCTACGAAATCTCTATGGTAAAGATTAATCAAAGAGGTGCCAGGAAGTTCTTGATGTGAATAGCTTACAAGTTGAATTTGCTTTATGGGAATAATGACTTCGGTAAAAGCTGAGAAACGCTCCCATGAATCCGGAGAAAATTTACGAATAACCCGAGAAGCAATTTCAATTCTTGTCGAGAAGGCTTTCATCTCTTTTAGGCTTGAAGTTAAAAGCCCAAGCTCTTTACCGTCAAGATGTAGCGTAGTTTCAAGAAGCTTGGAAACACCGTTTTTTTTCTTAAAGTCCCCTAAGGAAGGCTGTAGACGGTAGTTTTTTGTAGAGCTAGCCATTTTTAATAAATGCAGGTTACCCAAGGAGACTAAATGCTCATCAAATATTTTGGTCGTCTCTGCCGAAGCTTTTTGCAGAGGCATCCTCTTGTTGAGAAGCTTTAGAAAGACATCAGCAAATTCGCTCTGATTCCATTTTTCAAAAATCTTGTCGTCTTCTTCAGAAAAAAAGTCACTTTTTGAACTGACTGAATTTTGAGAAAGAAAAAATACCAGTGATTCTACCTGCTTTAGGAAAAACCACCTCTGAGGAGTAAACTCTGAAAACTCTGTGTGATGTTCTTTAAGCCACTTTGTCGTTTTGGATTGAGGGAATTTATTAAGGGCCGTAACAGTTTTTCGGAACAACGTTGAGTATCTGCGCTTGATGCGAGATTTCAGGGTTCCATAGGTTTTTGGGGAAATTTGCATAAAAAGTGGCTGGGAAGGTCGGACTCGAACCGACGACCAACAGATTAACAGTCTGCTGCGCTACCAACTGCGCCACTCCCCAACAATAGTCAAAAGGTCTGTATTTTATAAACCTCGCCAAATTATATGTCCAGACATCTTTTTATGCCTTTACGCCTTTAAATACTTAATTAAAAAACTCAAGTTTTTTGCCTGCCTGACCGATATAGTCAAGGTAGGGGAATATTGTGGCAAAATCGTATGTCTTGAAAGCTTTGAAAATTTTTGGCTTAGAAGAGATGCTAAAACTATCTCAGACTGGCCTTAGTAAACAGGTTTCCCTCAAAAGGGCCGCTGGCGAGGATTTAATTGTCTGGAATGACGCAGTTGATAATGAGCCGTCCCCGCCACAGCACAAAGAAATCAAAGACAACGTTCTGCCTTTTAAGAAGCAATCCACGGATTCCCAGTCAAGCTTTGAGCCTATGCCGGATCCAAATCTTGCTTCCAGTGAGGCAGCAGAGTCGGCGAGCACAATCCAGACTACAGATTTTATGCTTTGGAACAGAGAACTCACTAAAGACTCTGGGGCAGCTGGACTCAAAAAAGGCGCCACCAAGGAATATGCAAAATCTACGGAGATGTATATCGTGAAAACGTCCACGATTGATGGAAAAGAAAAAATACGATTTGCTTCCACTCATGGAGTTTTAGTTAATAAAAAACAAGCCTAGCTAAAAGGTATTGCCGTAATTTTTTGCGGAATACTTATTCCTAATCTCTTTATAACTTCCGGATCCATTGAAACTTGCCCATCACCATGAACCTGCAATTGTGTCTTAAACGCAAAGAAGTCATATTCAGGGTGGCTTACATTTATGAGAACCTCCCGAGTGTTGTTAGGATCAAAATTATTTGAAACTAACTGCCCGGTAATCTTCTCTTTGATTGGCTTAATATCCTTTAGAGGACAGCGAAAATGAGGACCACCATCAAATGGATCAACCTCAAAAGTGTATTTAAAACCAATATTTTCCAGCATACGTTTTACAGGTTCTGTATCTTTTCCAACCTTACCAATGGATTCTCTTGCCTCCATTGGAAGTAGAGTTTGGTAGATGTTTTCTGAAGGAAACAAGCTAAGAATGAATTCTTTGTTGCTTCTGCTTAAAATATCGGCTTCGTGATAGTTCATGTTAAAAAAGCGACGGCCAACTGCTTCCCACAAAGGAGAATTACCCACTTTATCAAGAGGAGGCACGAGCTCGGAGTGGATCATAGGCTTGAAGCGTTCCTCATGGTCGGCCATATAGAGAAAGCGCACAAAAGATAATTGTTTACCAAGTTTTTCTTGATGGGCCCTAAATTCAGGATTGAGAATTAGACCACCAATTTCAGTTGGACCGTTGGTATCTAGCCCAAGTTTCAATGTTCCGTGGACAAATCCTGTATTGATTGTCTGAGAAAATTTTGATTCTTGCCCGACAGTCAAATAAAAATGAGGCTCATGATCTGTTCCATGTTGAGCATGGATCATAGAAACCCCAAGTACATCCCCATTGTCCTGATCCTCTAGGACAAAAATATAATAATTCTCCCATAACCTCTTGCTAGGATTATGAAAACTTTTAATGGAGCTATCAATCTTGGCACTGATAAGGTCTTCATCTGGTGGCAGATTAATGAAGGTCATTATGTTGCTAAGTTTATAAAGATCTTTTAAATCATTTGGTTGAACAGATCGCAATATGAACATCTATGGCCCCCGTGCCAGAACTTTTTCTAAGTCAATCAACCCCGAAAGTGGAAAGTCCCAAGTCAGTATTAATTCAAAACTTGTTTGAGTTAATCTGCCTTGAAATCCAAATTTAGAAAGCCATTGAGCTTCTTTCTTAAGTGGATAAAATCCAGGAAAGTCACTATCTACCAATAAACCATAATTTTCAAAAAGTGTATTGAGACGCTCATGAAACCTCGTCCATTTTCCTGCCGGACCCCATAATTCCGGACTTAACGCATAATCCAACCAGATAGGCAGCATATGATGATGGAGCTCGGGTCTTTCAGAACCTATTTCTTGTAAGTTGCTTTTTGAGACATGGACAGAGCCTAATTGACCAAAGTGAATGACAGCTTCAGGGGGAGAATCATGTAAAAACTGTGAAATGTCCCATGGAAAACCTCCATAAGTTTTCATTCCCGGCATTTTTAGTGCTGCTTCTTGTTGGTTTTTAAAGCAAACAAGACTCCAGCCTGAGGAGGTCGTTCGAAAAGCCAGATCTTGTGGAGATTTTTCAAAACCAAGGCGGCATTTTATCAAAGCAGGATGCCAGAATTCGAAAAGTTCTCCCTGACCATCCAATTTGTAGTTCAATTCCCTGTGATTAAGCTGAGAGAATAATTCCGAAGAAAACGAGGAAAGTTCGTTTACGAAATTAGATTCTTTTATCCGAGGTGTCATTCTACTGTTATCCTTGATTTACTTCTAACCACTGAGGGATAATAACCCGCAGTCTGGAGGATACTACTGTGAAAGATGTTGTGCAAACTTTTGAAGATTATTACATGAAAATGGATTATCCCAATGCACTCCTCATGCTTGAAAAAAAACAAAATGATATGGATGCTGGTTTGTGGCATTACAATATGGGAGCAGTCCTAGCAAAAATGAACAATTTTCCGCTCGCGCGGTTTCACTTCACCATGGCAGAGTCACATGGTTTACATTCAAAAGAGCTTATTCAGAATCAATTATTCGTTGAAGAGAAATTAGATATAGATCGACTCGAGCAGCCCTTGAATTCGTCTGATTATTTGATTAAGGCTAGCCTGACGGCTGCTGATGGCCCTCTATTGACCATAGGTTTTCTGTTTCTTGTAATCGGTTTATGGTTTCTGAAAAAAAGTCCTACGATAAAATCGGCTTTAGTCTTTGTCACAGCAGTCGCTGCTCCGCTAATGCTAGATCTGTGGATTGAGTCCTGGCCTCGTAAGATCGTAACCATGCCTAAAGTGATATATGACGGGCCAAGTGCACTATTTGGTACGAAAGGCGAGTTGCCATTAGGCTTAATGGTTATTACAAATACTAAAGATGAGTGGGAAGAAATAATCTACCCCTCAAGATTTCATGGTTGGCTAAAGAGAGATGGTCTGAAAAGTTTGGAGCGAAAATGAGTTACGAAAAAGAAATGATGGATAAAATACAAAAGGGCGAAGCCGTTGCCGACCGCCTGGACGTCCCTCTTTTAAAGTATCTATGGGAAGCAAGCCCACTCTATTTTGGAGCAAAGGATAATTTTCATTCTTTTTTCAAAAAGATATCTGTTCTTAATTCATTCACGGATAATGAAATTAGAATTTTTACAAAGTTCCTACACCGCAGGGAGTTCATTGCAAATGAAGTAATATTTCGCCAGGGTGATTCTGGATACGGATTCTACTTCATCTATGAAGGCTCAGTGAATATTTTCGCTAACCACTTAAATAGCAATAATGCGCAAGACTTCGGTGATTTAGTCATTCGCCTTGATCGCAGACAATATTTTGGTGAGATGGGACTCCTTGAAGAGTTTAACCGCCGAAGCGCAACTGTTGTTGCCCACGAAAACACGGTTTTACTT
>JAIFLR010000003.1 GCA_020048985.1 Halobacteriovorax sp.
ATTTCTCCTCACCTATTCCCGAAGGCTAAAATCTACTCTATTTAGGAAACACTCATATGAATCTCATTACCCAAATCGGGTATGGGAGACAATTTGTGATTTTCGACACAAAGAAGGCCGGAAAATTAAGTTACACTGTGAAGGGAGATATCGGAATCAACACCGGAAAGGCCCGCTCGGTGCAGATCGTTCCCGGAGTGGCATGGGATGATTATATTGATGAAGCTAAGGTCCAGGGATTTAATGCCTCCATTGGGCATAAGCTTGAATACCAACGGGGAATAGTTTCACTATTTGTAGACCAGAAAACCATCTATTCAAAAATGCACCATGGTTTTTATGATGGAACAATTGATTATAACTTGAGATCAACGCCCACCACTTTCGGGATCGGAATTGATCTCTTTACCAAGAAGAAGAAAAAATAGGGAGGTTACTCTCCCTTTTCTTCAATCTCCACCATCAAAAACCCGGCCTCAAGCGCCTGGCCTTCTTTGATGTTCACCGATTTAATAATCCCATCCGCTCCAGCCTTAATTTCATTTTCCATTTTCATGGCCTCTAAAATAAGCACGGTTTCCCCGATTGAGACTTTGTCGCCTTCTTTTTTATAAAGCTTCACGACCTTTCCAGGCATCTGAGTGATCAGAGAGCCAGCGCCGCCTTTATTGAGTCCAGAAGGCTTATAACCGCGGAAAACTTTATACATTTCGGAATTGGAAACTAAGGCTTCATTCACACCTAATGCGGGTAGCTTTTTCCATGCGACCTGATCAAATGAATAATAGTTTTTACCTGCAAGAACGCGCAGGAAAAGTTTTGTTTTAGCACCCTCGTGAGTGAACTCCATCACCTTGCCAGGCAGGACTTCTACGTCAAGAGCAAAATCTTTCATCTCTTGATTCATGAAATAGTATCTCATTTGATACCCCCCATTTGATTCACCTCAATCGCAGCAACTTTAAGCATAAAAGCTTTTATATCTTCCTTAATGGCCACTTTTTCTTGCGGCTTCACAGTACCGATATAGCTGGTTGAATACTGGCCGTTCTTAAAACTTTCTTCATCTAAAATTACTTTATGAAGAGCAATATTGGTCTTAATGCCGTCGATGATCAGACCATCCACAGCGTTTCTAATTTTTCTAAGAGCAACTTCACGATTGAATCCCTTCGCAATCAGTTTTCCAATCATGGGGTCAAAATCGGGAGTAATAGCAAACTTGGGATAGATACAGTGATCAAAACGAATTCCTTGTGGGAAAGTAGTTTCAAAACCAACAATTTTTCCTGGAGCTGGAAGCATTGTGATTGGATCTTCAGCACAAATCCTAAGTTCAATCGCATGTCCCTGGATTTTTATATCTTCTTGAGATTTAAAATCTAGAGGCTCGCCAAAAGCGGCTTTTATCATATTCGCCAGAAGATCGACGCCGGTGATTTCTTCCGTGATCGGATGTTCCACCTGAATACGAGTATTCATCTCCAGAAAATAAAACTGTTTATCATGACCCATGATGAATTCAACTGTTCCGGCCGAATCATAATTAACGGCTCTGGCACATTTAACAGCAGTCTCACAGATTGCCTTACGAGTCACTTCATCAG
Source organism: Halobacteriovorax sp. (assembly GCA_020048985.1). Classification (GTDB taxonomy): domain Bacteria; phylum Bdellovibrionota; class Bacteriovoracia; order Bacteriovoracales; family Bacteriovoracaceae; genus Peredibacter. Next base: position 1,608 of record JAIFLR010000003.1, read on the forward strand.
TTCCAATGAATGGTGATGGCGCTTCTTCAATGATTTTCTGGTGACGACGCTGAATTGAGCATTCTCGCTCAAATACGTGAAACACATTTCCTTTTTTATCAGCAAGGATCTGAACTTCAATATGGTGAGGATTTAGAATATATTTCTCAACTAATAGCGCTGCATAACCAAAACTGGATAGAGCTTCACGTTGAACAGCTGCAAAATTAGCTCTGACTTCACTTTCATTTGCACAAGGGCGCATACCCTTACCACCACCACCAGCCACTGCTTTGAGAAGAATTGGAAAACCAATCTCATTACCAATTTGGATGGCTTCTTCAACTGTCGCCACTTCACCCACTGATCCAGGCACAACTGGAACTCCAGCTTCTTTGGCGATTTGTTTTGAAATATCTTTGGCACCCATTTTATAAACAGCGGTTGGATTTGGTCCAATAAAGGTAATACCCTTCTTCGCTAATGCTTCTGAAAACTCTCTGTTCTCGGAAAGGAATCCATATCCCGGATGAACACCATCGATTTTAAAGTCTTCGATTAGCTTCATTATTTTAGGAATATCTAGATAAGTTTCTTTATTGTTGTTGCCTGACAAGTGAACCCATTCCTGGCAATACTCTAAATGAGGAGGCTCAGTTTCGTTATCGGTCCATACGCCAACTGAAACTAATCCCAGCTCGTTCAGTGCCTTAGCGACTCGGATAGCAATCTCGCCACGATTGATAATTAAAACGCGTTTACCTTTCATAGAGGAATATTCCCGTGTTTACGATCCGGAGTTGGGATCTTTTTATTCTCAAGAGCTTTTAGATACTGATAAAGACGCTGACGAGTGATTTCTGGATTGATGATTTCATCCAAATACCCTAGCTCTGCGGCCCGGTAAGGATTGGCAAAGTTATTTTCATAACTTTCAATGTTCTTGGCCTTGTTATCAGCATCATTTCTGAAAATAATATTTACTGCACCTTCCGCTCCCATTACCGCAATTTCTGCCGTTGGATAGGCGAGGTTGATATCGGCGCGAATATGTTTTGATGCCATCACGTCATAAGCGCCTCCATAGGCCTTACGAGTAATCAATGTGATCAAAGGAACTGTGGCTTCTGAATAAGCATAAAGCAGCTTAGCTCCGTGACGGATAATTCCACCATACTCCTGGACGGTTCCCGGTAAAAATCCAGGAACATCTACCAAAGTGATAATAGGAATATTAAAAGCATCACAGAAACGAACAAATCGTGCGGCTTTGATAGATGAATCGATATCTAAACAACCCGCCAAGAAAGCTGGCTGATTTCCCACGATCCCGACTTTGATTCCGCCTATTGAAGCAAAACCAGTAAGAATATTTTTAGCAAAGCCTCTATGTATTTCCAAGAAATGCTGATCATCAACAACTTCCATGATGATTTCGTGCATGTCATAAGGTTTCTTATTGCTATCAGGAATTACGTTTTTAAGTTTATTATTTTGCCTTGTGACTGAATCAGTTGTGAGTTTCAAGGTGTGTTTAACCTTGTTACAAGCAGGAATAAAAGCAAATAGCTCTCTCACTCGCTCTAAACAATCATCTTCGTCATCAGTGATAAAGTGAGCAACGCCCGATTTTTCATTATGTGTATGCGCTCCACCCAAAGCATCTTTGGTTACTTCTTCGTGAGTCACTGTCTTAATAACATCCGGTCCAGTCACAAACATGTAGGAAGTTTTATCAACCATGAAAATGAAATCAGTCATGGCAGGAGAATAAACCGCTCCACCCGCACATGGGCCCATGATAAGAGAGATTTGAGGAATTACACCTGAAGCCTGAACGTTACGGTAGAAAATTTCCGCATAGCCGGCAAGAGATTCAACGCCTTCTTGAATACGGGCACCACCAGAATCGTTGATTCCAATGACGGGAATTTTATTCTCAAGAGCAAAGTCCATGACCTTGCAGATTTTTTTGGCATAGGCCATTCCGAGGGCCCCACCCCAGCAGGTGAAGTCCTGAGAGAAGATCGCCACTTGTTGGCCATTAATTTTTCCAATCCCAGTCACGACACCGTCACCTAGGTATTTGGTTTTTTCCATGCCAAAAGATTCACAACGGTGAACCACAAATTTATCAAATTCAATGAATGATTCTGGGTCTAATAGTTTATTGATTCTTTCACGAGCCGTGTATTTACCCTGTTCGTGTTGTTTATTGATTCTTTCAATCCCACCACCCATTTCCGCTTGTTTGGAAAGAGTAGCGAGCTGTTCGCGTTTTTGCTCGTTAGATAGCACGTTGGCCCTCCTGAAAAATATCCTAAGGTTATACCCTTCTCGCTCTCATGGGTAAAGAAATGACGCCGCGAGCATGCAGCAAATAATGCCCTTTCTTTTCCAAAATCGCTCTCAGGTTAAACTTAAATAATAACCAGGAGCTTCTATGAAACTTTTCATCCTCGCCTCTCTCCTATTTTCCTCCATGGCGATCGCTCACGATGCTCTGGTTTGGGGAGGCCCAGGCGCTTGTTCTGATGGTTGCATAGACGCTGCTGTTTACGTCACCAAGCTTGCTGGTTTTGATCCCATGGTCGTGACCCCTGAAAACTTTGATCCCTCATTATTTGAAAAAGCCAAGGTTTGGGTTCAACCTGGTGGAAAATCTGGAGCAGCCTCAAATGCAATGGGTGCGGCCAATCGTGCTGTGATTAAAAAATTTATTTCTGATGGTGGCGGCTACGTTGGATTCTGTGCAGGCGCTTTTCTCACCACTGCCAAAGTGGGTGAAACAAGAGTTGACGGTCTCGGCATTATACCTGGGCGAACCAGAGTTTTCCGTAAGGCCAAAGGTTATCCTTCAGTTGAAAAAATGATCACACCAAACGGAATTAAACATCATTATTGGGAAGGCGGACCTTGGTTCTCTCTTTCTACAACTCAGTTGCAAAATATTACTGTCAAATCTCGCTACAATACCACCAATGCGATCAATGCAGTTGATACAACATATGGGCAAGGCCGCATTTCTGTTTCTGGGACTCATCCCGAGGCGCCTCAATGGTGGTATGATGATGGCCAAATCGTTGATGCAGATGGATTAGATAATTTGGAAGCAGCGAACATGATTAAGTGGGCCGCTAGAAATTAAGGCTGCCAGCTTTTTAACTCTACCTTGCCTTGGTTGATCTCGACGTAATGACACGACAAAAGCCAGGAGCCCGGATTGAGGTAGCGTTTTTCATCATCAAGCTTAGCTTCCCCTGGATGATGAGTGTGTCCAAAAACCACACAATCAAAACCTCGCTTAGAAATTTCCTGGGCAGCTTCTGCGAACTCAGGAGGCTCTCCAAAAATCCCCGTACGCTTAGCTCTTAGCCGCGCTCGCCATTTTTCAAAAGTGATCCATGTTTTATAAAAACTGGGAGATATAAATAACAGCAATCCACCTAGGTGAGTGAGCTTTTCATACAGCCGTGGATACTTCACGTAAAACGGATCATACAAGTGTCCATGTTCAACCCGGACCCTGGAATTACCAGAGGTAATATTCAGGAAGGGGGAAACTTTAAAATATCCCCAGTCCTCCAGAAAGTTCTCTAGGCTCATGTCGTGATTACCGACTACATAATAGATAGTTCGTTTTTGTTTTCTGATCTCTTTGATAGTTCTAAAAACTTCAGGCATCTCCTGCATGATTTTAGTTCTTGAAGCTTGCGCCATTTCTAGTCCATCACCATTGATGACAATGTCATAATTTTGCGAGGCTGCCCATTTCATAAATTTCAAAGCAAGATGAGTTGTTTGAGAAAAGGGATTACCCAGGTGAAGATCAGAGATAATGACCATTCGTTCTGTCTGAACATTGGTCAGCATTTATTGTCCACCGATGAGAGTTAAAATCTCATCGACTGTCGCTTTGGGAACATTGCCTTTTTTGATTACATCTACCAGTCGTTCATTGGAAATTTTGATTCGATAAGAAAGGGCCTGAAGCATTTCAAAGGCAAATGTTGGATCTCTTCGTATTTTCAAAAGAAACCCGCCTGGCTGAATAACTAATAGTTTTGTGGGCCCAGCTGCTTTAGCAGAAGCGAAACGTGTTCCACCCTGGAGAAGTGCCATATCCCCAAAAAAATCTCCGCGATTGAAGGTCGCAAGTCGTATCTCGGCCGCTTCAGTTTTTTTCCAGATTTCAACCTTACCTTCCTGGATGATATAGAGATCCCTATTCGAATCCCCTTCCTGGAAAATAATTTCCCCATTCTGATACAGCATGGTTTTTTCGTGAATAACTTTGGAGTCTATTACTTGTGGCATGAAACTAGTTTAAGCGGGTTTGCGAGGAAATGGATGGCTCGGTAAATACTGCTTAACTGACCAAAGAGATCAAAAAAAAGGCTCCTTTCGGAGCCTCTTCTTTATTCGCCAGCTGCTCGTTTAAGAGCTCGCTTATCAAGTCCGTATTTGTCTACTTTCATAATCAAACCTGCTCTGGAAATACCCAGTTCTTTGGCCAGTTTTGATTTGTTAAAACCACAACGCTTAAGACCTTCACGGATCATAAGGATCTCTAATTCTTCCAGGGCGTCTTTAAGGGAGCCGTTGGTATTTACGCCTTTCAGGAAGCTCCCACCAGATGATGAATGAGAACCTGAATGACCTTCACTGCTTTCAAGAATACGTGCACTCAGCATATCCGGTGTAATCGTTTTATCATCGCCAGCTAGTACCACGAGGCGCTCAACTTCGTTTTGAAGTTCGCGTACGTTACCTGGCCAAGTGTGATCAAGCATTTTCTCCAGACACTTCTTAGAGAAAGTTTTAAGTGGTTGTCCTGCTTCTTCACAACGTTTTTGAATGAAAAAATCCATCAACACAGGAATATCTTCTGGACGCTCACGCAGCGCTGGAAGAGCTACGTTGATCACGTTAATTCGGTAATAAAGGTCTTCTCTAAACTCACCTTTCGCGATCATTTCTTTTAAATTTTTATTGGTAGCGCAGACGACACGAACGTTAACCTTGCGAGGTGACGTAGCACCCACTGGCATAAAAGTTCCTTCCTGAAGAATACGCAGGAGTTTTACCTGCATCGAGGGAGACGTATCTCCAATTTCATCCAAGAACAGTGTTCCGCCGTTGGCCACTTCAAAGAAGCCTTTTTTATCTTTAATCGCACCTGTAAATGCACCTTTTACGTGACCAAACAATTCTGAGTCTAGAAGGTTATCGTTAAAGGCAGAACAGTTTACAGCAATAAAGACGGCATCTTTTCGAGGTGAATTATAATGAATCGCCTTAGCAACCATCTCTTTACCTGTACCATTTTCCCCTTGGATCATGATCGTAGATTCAGAGTTCGCAACTTTCGAAAGCAGGTGATAGACCTGTTGCATACGCTTAGATTTACCAATGATATTGTGGTAGCGATATTTATTACCTAATTCAGAATTAAGATCCATTATGCGTGATTCTCTTTTCGAGATTTCCTCATGGAATGTTCCGACTTCATCGGCAACAGTCCCAATCAAATCCTTCATCTCAGCATAATACTGCCCAGAGAATTTTTTCACTTTCTGAACTGCACTCTTGGCATCAACTTCACTGATTCCGCATTCGACCATTTTATGTACAACTTTTTCGAGGTCTTCAGAAGTTGAGGTTTCTTTGAAGTAAGGGTAGGCAAATACCGCACCACTAAATTCACCATCAACTATCACTTTATGTGCGTAGCCAAAGGTTCCAGGGAAAAATGCATTAAACTCTATGCTTGATTCAGATGAAGCCTGAAAGGCTTCAAAAACCTTTTCGACATCAGCTTCAAGCCAATCACGGCCGAAGGAGTGAGACATTTGCAATTTAAAGAAAGGTGACTTAAAAGCATAATCTGCTTCCTGAACAAACTGAACACGTCCTTGGTTATCAACGTATAAAACGTCCAGGCCGTACCAGTTACCTATGATCTTCTCAAGGCTCTTGCTTGCGTGAAGTTCTTTAATGGATTTCCAATCAATCATGATGTTTCTCCTGCCTCATTAATGTCCATTCCATGAACACTATTGTTTAAATCGTCTAACTTATCGGCAGAGTGTCGGATTTCTTGACAGGAGAATTGAGAGTGGTGAGAAATTTATTTACAACTTTCTGGTGCTGATTTGAAGAAATTCGTCAAAAGTTTGGAAAAACAGTGCCTTATTCCATTCCTGGGGACCAACAAACTTGCGCAGGGTGGTCTTATCCGACGAAAATACATAGGTTTCTGGAACTCTGGTTGTACCATAAGCCTCACGATGAACATTCTTATTATCAAGCAACCAGTAGAGTGAAGCCTTTGTCGGAATGGCCAAAGTCTTCAGATGCTTTTTAATCTTCACAACTTCATCATTGGCCGCAACTAACAAAAACTTCACATTTGGCTGCCCCTCAAATCGCTTTATAAGCGCTAACAGCTCAGGTAGCTCAGCTTCACATGGACCACACCAAGTCCCCCAATAATGGACAACCAGGAGGTCAATTTTTTCGTTGGCGTACAATTCATCAACATTAAACGGTTGATTTTCGAGTGTTGTAAATTCAGTAGGAGGAAGTTTAGCTAGAACGGATTCAATTTTGTTATCCGACACAAGCTGTGATTGAAGTGAATTCTTCTGATACACGGAGTACCAGATCGTGGTGGCTATAATCAAAACAATGGCGAGTATTCGGTATATCATGATAAAAAAAAACCTTTCTAGCTTTTATACTAGAAAGGTTTTTGATGTTTGAAAATCTTTTAGATTACTCTACAAACGCGATTATTGACTCTTTAGCACCATCACCAAGACGGCCTTCAGTAAGTTTCAAAATACGAGTGTACCCACCTGGACGCTGCTTGAACTTAGGTGCAACTGTATCAAAAAGAGCTTTAACAGCTTCTTTGTTGTTCAGTTTTGTGAAAGCGATACGACGATTTGCAATAGTATCAACTTTTGCAAGAGTCACTAGCTTTTCAACAGTTGGCTTAATAGCCTTAGCTTTTGTTTCAGTCGTTTTGATTTTGCCGTGAGTGATTAGCTCAATGCAAAGGTTCTGAACAAGAGCCTTTCTGTGCTGAGGCTTAACGCCTAATTTATATTTGTGGCAACCGTGTCTCATAAAATTCTCCTATAGAACGCTTCTTAGTCAGCGTGCTGAACTTGCTTCATAATGTTGTCGACTTTCATACCAAGACCAAGACCCATTCCCGTAAGAATCTCTTTAATTTCGTTCAGAGATTTACGACCAAAGTTCTTAGTTCTAAGCATTTCGCCTTCTGTCTTAGAAACGAGCTCATAAATATATTTAATATTTGCATTCTGTAAACAGTTAGCTGAACGAACAGACAACTCAAGCTCAGAAACCGGCTTGAGAAGGGCTTCATTAGCAACACCTGCACCACTTGCTGTAGCAGTAGCTTTAACTTCAGCAGGAGCATCTTTATCTTCGAAGTTAAGGAAAACTGAAAGCTGATCACGTAGAATTTTTGCTGAAATAGCAACTGCATCTACTGGATCAATACCAGCATTCGTCCAAACTTCTAAAGTCAATTTATCGTAGTCAGTTCTTTTACCAACACGGCTGTTTGTAACAGTGTAGTTCACGCGGTGAACTGGCGAGAACAACGTATCGATATAGATCCAACCAATTGGAAGATCGAATGAATCTTTATTGTCAAGTGCTGTTACATAACCTTTTCCACGAGCAACTTTCAATTCCATACGGATTGATCCGCCAGAAGAAACGTTTGCAATAACGTGTTCAGGGTTAAGAACTTTAACGTTAGCATTTTCTTGAATATCAGAAGCTTTAACAGCGCCCTCTGAGTTTTTCTCTAAAATAAGAGTCACTTCTTCTTTATCTGTAATCTTAAATCGGATTTCTTTAAGGTTAAGAATAATTTCAGAAACTTCTTCTTTAATGTTGTTGATTGTTCCAAATTCATGGTCAACGCCATCAACTTTAACTGCAACAATACCAGCACCCTGAAGTGAAGAAAGCAAAACTCTTCTTAAAGAGTTACCAAGAGTAAGTCCATAACCGCGCTCTAATGGCTTAGCAGTGAATTTACCATAGTTAGTCTTAAGGCCTTCAGTATCAACTTCCAGAGCAGCTGGACGAATCATTCCAGCCCAATTTTTATTCATATATGAATTCATCAAAAACTCCTAATAAACAAGTGAAACAAAAACGCTTAAACTCTTCTTCTCTTTGGAGCACGACAGCCATTATGTGGCATTGGACTCATATCAGCGACTGAGGTAATTCTCAGACCAGCTGCCAAAAGAGCGCGGATTGCGTTTTCACGACCAGCACCAGGACCTTTAACTTTAACATCAACAGACATTAGTCCGCATTCCGCAGCTTTCTTCGCAGCTTCCTGAGAAGCAACTTGTGAAGCAAATGGAGTTGATTTTTTTGAACCACGGAAACCTAGCCCACCAGCGCTTGCCCAAACGACTGCATTTCCATCAGCATCGCTGATAGTAACGATAGTGTTATTGAAAGAAGCGTGGATATGACATACCCCGTGACTTAAGTTCTTTCTTGATTTCTTCTTAGTAGTCTTGTTTGCACCAGAAGACTTTGCCTGTGATGCTTGTGCATTAGTTGTAGCCATATATCCCTACCTTAAATTATTTCATCGCTTTGATTGATTTTTTACCTGCAATCGCAACCGCAGGGCCTTTACGTGTACGTGCATTTGTATGCGTACGCTGACCACGGACTGGAAGACCTTTACGATGGCGAATCCCACGGTAACAACCAAGGTCTTTAAGACGCTTGATATTGAGAGCGACTTCACGACGAAGATCACCTTCAACTGTGTATTCATCCAAGGCAGCACGGATCAATTGAACCTGCTCCTCAGTGATATCGTTTGAGTTTGTTTCCAGACTGATGCCTACTTTCGTAAGAACATCAACTGCAACCTTTGGACCTACTCCATAGATTGAAAGAATTGCAATTTTCATTGCTTTGTTTCTTGGTAAATCTACACCTAATAATCGTGCCATATGTTCCTTCCCCTACTAGCCTTGCTTTTGCTTATGTTTAGGATTCACTTTGCAAATAACTCGTAAAACGCCCTGGCGCTTTACGACTTTGCAGTCTTTACAAATTGGTTTTACTGAAGATCTTACTTTCATAATTAGCCCTTACTTCTAAAAGTGATTCGACCCTTATCAAGGTCATATTTACTAATCTCAATCACAACCTTATCACCAGGCAGGATTTTGATGAAATTCATCCGCATCTTCCCACTGATATGTGCTAAGACCACATGCCCATTGGGTAGTTTAACTCTAAATCTCGTGTTAGGTAAAAGTTCGAGAACTTCTCCTTCCACTTCTATTGTGTCAGTAGACTCAGCCATGCCCTTCCTAAAAAGTAAGTGACCTTATATAAAAATAAAAACTATAAGACAATAATAATAATCCTGAAACGTCACACTTTTGACGAAATCAAATTAAAGATCACGTCAGGGAACTGCTCCGCATCAACTCTAACTAAGCGACCTAGGTCTTGGTAGTACTTTAAGACAGGGGAAACCGTATCTTGAAACACCTTAAGGCGATTCTTAATAACGTCTTCTTTGTCATCGGTCCTCTGCACGAGGTTAGTACCGCCGCACTGGTCGCACGTGCCTTCTATCTTAGGCTTTTTTGAAATCAGGTTATATATAGCACCACAATTTCCACATGTCCTACGGTTTGTTAATCTCTCAACAAGTTTGTCCGTATTGATTTCAAAATAAACACTAATAGACGGTGAACCTTTAAGAACTTCACTGTCCAAGGCCTGGGCCTGGGCAATATTTCTAGGGTAACCATCAAATATATACTGAGACGATTGAAGGTCTATATTTGCTTGTAGCAATCGAATTACTAATTCGTCTGATACAAGCTTTCCCTCATCCATCACCTTTTTAACTTCTAGACCGAGAGCAGATTTCTTAGCAATCTCATTTCTAAGAAGGTCGCCTGTTGAGATATGTTTGAAGCCTTTATCAGCAACAAACTTACCCGCCTGCGTTCCCTTACCGGAGCCAGGAGCTCCGATGAAGATGAGATGTGATTTCATTAATTAAAACCTCTTCGCACCTGAATATTTGCCTTTAACTTTATAGGCAGTATCCAAACGTTGAGAAATCATGAAGCCTTCAGCCTGAGCCATAGTATCTATTGCAACTCCAACCAAAATCAAAAGAGAGGTTCCACCGAAATAGAATGGCACTTTTGCGTAGTTGAAGAGTATGGCAGGCATGATACAAATGCCGGCAACATAAATTGCACCAACAAGAGTTAAGCGGCTAATTACTTTATTCAAGAAATCTGCAGTTTGCTCTCCAGGACGTATACCCGGGATAAAACCACCGTTCTTTTTCAATGACTCAGACACATCGTCAGTCTTAAACTGAATTGTTGAGTAGAAATAAGCAAAGAATATAATTAATCCAATAAATACAATATTATAGAGCATCTTTCCAGGATAGAACAATTGCTCAATATTTGAGAAATAAGACTTCGCTGGACTGTCTTGTGGAATGAATTGTGAAATCGTAGTCGGGAAACCAAGAAGTGCAGACGCAAAAATTGGCGGCATAACTCCTGAAATATTAACCTTGATTGGAAGGTGTGAAGACTGGCCTCCGAAAACACGATTATTAACTACGCGCTTAGCGTACTGAACCGGAACTTTCCTAAAGGCACGCTCGACAAATATGATGAACCAAAAAGAAACAAGGATAATAGCAAGAACGATAAGTAAATTAACGATGCTCATCTCGCCGTTTTGTAGTAACTGGAATGTATCACGAATTCCGCGAGGAATCCCTGCTGCGATACCAGCAAAGATAATTAATGAAATGCCGTTTCCGATACCTCTTTCTGTTATCTGCTCACCTAACCACATCACAAACATAGTACCAGCTGTTAAACTGATTACAGTTAACAACCTAAATGACATCCCAGGGTCTATAACTACCGGAAGACCATTTGGACTTTTAATATTTTCAAGCCCAACAGCTAGTCCATAACCTTGGAAGAAACACAAAAGTACTGTTGCATAACGAGTGTACTGAGAGATTTTTTTATGACCATCTGGCTCTTTCTGTAGCTCACCCAGTGCTGGAATTGAGTAAGAAAGTAAGCTGAAAATAATCGATGAAGTGATGTAAGGCATGATCCCAAGAGCAAGTACCGAGAAACGCTCAAGTGCACCACCGCTAAATGTATTAAATACGCTGAATAGTGATCCCTTCATCCCATCAAAGAATGAAGAGAGAGCTGCACCATCAACTCCCGGCGTGGGAACTTGTGTTGCAACTCGATATACTCCGAGCATTAATATCGTAAAAAAAACTCTTTTCTTAAGTTCTTCTAATTTTGATACATTAGCGTTTGATGACATCCCTGTTTCCCTTTAAGAATTAAGCATTCTCAACTTTGCCGTTAGCTTTCTTGATCAATTCTAAAGCTTTAGCAGAGAACTTTTCAATGCCTTTAAAGGTAAGAGCTTTATTAAAATCGCCTTTTGCCAAAATTTTAATTGGAAGAGACTTATTAATACCACTCAAGAAACCTTTATCAATTAGGGTTTCGCGAGTTACTACTTCTTTATCAAACTTAGTAGCTAGCTTCTCAAGGTTTAACACAGCGTAATCAACCTTGAATGGAGCGTTAGAAAAACCAACTTTTGGTAATCGTCTGTAAAGTGGCATTTGACCACCTTCAAATCCGATACGTATTCCGCCGCCATTTCGAGCTTTTTGACCCTTATGACCTTTACCAGCTTGAGTACCTTGGCCAGAACCCTGACCACGACCTATACGCTTAGTATTCTTGTTTGCGCCTCTTGGGCTTTTTAATGTTGTTAAAGTTAACATATAAATCCTCTATTATTTTACAATCTCAAGCCATGTGATCATAGCTTTAATCATTCCACGCACAGCCGGAGTATTCTCAAGCGTTTTAACGTGGTTAATTTTTCTAAGACCTAGACCCTTGATTGTAGCTTTTTGCTTATCAGTACAGCCAATAACACTTCTTTTAAGTTTGATCGTAATTTGCTTATTCATATTTACCCTTAAGCTTTTTGAGCTTTAGCCTTCATACGAAGACCTTTAGCGTTTACACCGCGAACATTCGCTACCTCTTCAAGTGAACGAAGGCTTTTAAGTGCTTTAAAAGTTGCTTTTACAATATTGTGCGGATTTGAACCACGCACTGATTTAGTAAGAACGTTTTTTACACCAGCAAGTTCAAGAATTGAACGACAAGCACCAGCTGCCTTAATCCCTGTACCATCTCCAGCTGGCTTAAGAAGAACTTCTCCAGCTCCGAAAAGACCAAGAACCTCATGAGGAATTGTTCCATTCTCAATCGAAACCTTAATCATTCTCTTAGAAGCTTTCATTCCTGCTTTACGGATAGCATCAGGTACTTCCTTGGCTTTACCAAGTCCGTAACCAACCTTGCCGTTTTTATCGCCGACTACTATGAGTGCAGCGAAAGAGAAGCGGCGTCCACCTTTTACAACTTTAGCAACACGGTTAACAGCAACAACTCTTTCTTCAAAATCAGGGTTCATCCCTTCCTGTACTGGCTTTTTCTCTTGACGAGGGGCTCTCTGAGGGCGCTTTCCGCCTTTTTTATCAGACTTACCATCAGTTTCAGTTGCTGTGTTTTCGTTGTTATTTTCTTCGCTCATAAAATCCCCTAATTAAATTTGAATGCCATTTTCACGGATAGAATCAGCAAGTGCTTTAATCACACCGGTATACTGTTTTCCGCTTCGATCAAAAACAGCCTTGGCCAGGTTTTTACTCTTAAGCGTAGCTGCTACTGCTGCTCCAACTTTCTTGGCACCTTCAGCGTTAGCGCTATCAGCAGCCTTAGCTTTTCCATACGTCTGTACAGAAAAGATTGTTGCAGACTTAACATCATCAATTGCTTGAACTCTTAAGTGTTTGTTTGTTTTAGTAACACACAAACGGGGAGATTCAGCAGATCCAATGACTTTCTTACGAATCGCTAATTTGCGACGGTATTCTTTAGACTTGGATTCATTTTTAATTTTCGCAGTATTCTTTCTCATAACTCACCTATTATTTTTTAGCGCCAGTTTTACCGGCTTTTCTGATGATCTTTTCATCACTGTACTTAAGTCCCTTACCTTTATATGGCTCAGGCTCTCTGTATGATCTCACTTGAGCAGCAACAAACCCAACAAGCTCTTTATCACTTCCGTGAATTTCGATCGTGTTTTTGTTAACTTTTGCCTCAATTCCTTTAGGCAAAGTATGCTCTATTGGATGTGAGTAACCTAAGTTAAGAGTAAGAGTACTACCAGCAACTGCTGCCTTGTAACCTACACCATTGAACTCAAGAGTTTTTACAAATCCTGTTGTTACACCAGTAACCATATTTCCAAGCAATGTGCGAGATAGACCCCAAAGAGCTCTTGCTGCAGTTGAATCATCTACCGGAGTAACATTGATTGCATTGTCAGCTTTATCAATCTTAACTTCCTTGCGGAACGTGTATGTCAACTGGCCCTTAGGACCTTTAACATCAACCACAGAACCGTTAATTTTCACTTCTACTTTATCCGGAATGCCTATTGGGCGTTTACCTATACGTGACATATATGTCTCCAATTACCAAATGTTACAAAGAATTTCGCCACCAAGTTTCAAAGAAGCAGCTTTGCGGGAAGAAATGATTCCTGCAGAAGTTGATACAATTGAAACACCTAGTCCACTTAGAACTCGAGGCATTTCAGTATAGCCTTTATAAACTCTCAAACCTGGAGAAGAAATACGTTTAATACCAACAATCGCACCCTCTTTTAGACCGATTCTGATCGTAATTTCAGAAGGTGACTTTGCAGCAATCTTGAAAGACTTTATATAGCCTTCCTCTTTTAGAATGCGGCAAATGTTTGCTTTAATCTTGCTTGCAGGAACATCACACTTATCAAGGCCAGCCTTATTAGCGTTACGAATTCTTGTTAGCATATCTGCGATAGGATCTGTCATCATAAATTTTTCTCCTTACCAGCTAGCTTTAGTCACACCAGGGATGAGACCATTGTTCGCTAATTCACGAAACTTGTTACGGCATAATTTAAAATCACGATAGACTGCACGAGGTCTACCAGTTAGCTCGCAACGATTGCGAACGCGGTTTGGGTTTCCATTACGAGGAATTTTCTGAAGCTTCGCACGAGCTGCATCTCTTTCATCGTCTGAAAGCTTCTGATCTACCGCTTTCTTTCTAAGCAAGGCAGCCTTAGGGCCGAATTTCTTAGCAAGCTTTTCTCTTTTTTTATTTTTAATGACTGCGCTTAAACGTGCCATAAAACCTCTTATTTCTCTCTGAAAGGCATGCCAAACTGCTTAAGCAATTCGCGACCTTCATCATTATTAGTTGCTGTTGTTACAAAACTGATTCCCATACCGCGAATTTTATCGATTTTATCGTAGTCGATTTCTGGGAAAATGATTTGCTCCTTCAGGCCCATTGTATAGTTACCTTTACCATCAAACCCTTTTGGAGAAAGACCACGAAAGTCTTTAACGCGCGGGAGAGAAAGATTGATCAAACGATCAAGGAACTCATACATCTTCGCTCCGCGAAGAGTTACGAAAGCACCAATTGCTTGGCCTTCACGAAGTTTGAATGAAGCTATTGATTTCTTTGCTTTCGCAGTAACAGGCTTCTGACCTGTAACTGCTGCGAGCTCAGCAATAATGCTATCAACAATTTTCCCGTTAGAAACAGCGTCACGAGTAACACTGTTAACGATAATTTTTTCTAACTTAGGAATCTGATTAATGTTGCCGTACTTGTACGTCTCCATCATCTTTTTCTTAATCTCAGTTTCATACTGAGCTTTTAAACGTGCCATATATGTAACCTCAAATTATTTAATTTCTGATTTGCTTTTTGTAGCAACTCTTACGTTTTTGCCAGCAACTTTTTTAACAGATACTCTCGTTGGCTTTCCTGATTTAGGATCCAATAGAGCAACGTTACTGATATGGATGGCTTTTTCCAGATCCACAATTCCGCCTTGCTGATTAGCTTGGTTAGGCTTCATTGCTTTTTTAACTACGTTTACACCTTCAACCACAACACGATTCGTCTTGAAGTTAATGGATTTGACCTTTCCATTCTTGCCTTTGTCTTTCCCGGCAAGGACTTGAACAGTGTCATTCACTTTCAGCTTTTGCATTATTTCCTCTTTTTTACACGCTGATTAGAGCACTTCGTGAGCGAGTGAACAGATCTTAGAAAAGTTCTTGTTTCTTAACTCTCTCGCGACAGGCCCGAAAATACGTGTACCTACTGGTTCATTATTTGCTGCAATAATGACCACGCTGTTTGTATCAAAATTAATATATGAACCGTCTTCGCGTCTTACTGGATAAACAGTACGAACGATAACGGCTTTTTTAACGTCACCTTTCTTAACTTTACCACCAGAGATTGCCTGCTGGACGGCTACGACGATAACATCACCGACGTTTGCACTCATATGCTTTGATCCACCCAGTACTTTAATACACTGAACAGTCTTTGCGCCTGAGTTATCTGCTACATCTAAAATCGATTGTTGCTGAATCATAAATTACTCCACTACTTAACGATAGAAACAAGTTCCCATCTCTTTAACTTAGAGTGAGGCTTTGATTCAATGATTGTTACAAGGTTACCAGCTGAAGCTAATTCTTTCTCATCATGACAATGATATTTTTTAGAAGTAGTAACGAATTTGTTGTACTTAGGGTGCATAGTTTTACGATCAACTTTAACGACGATTGTCTTTGAAGTTTTGTCGCTTACTACTTCACCAGTAAGTGTTCTTTTAAATGATGTGCTCATAGTTTACCCTATTTCTTTTTAGCGTTCTTAATTGTTAAGAGACGAGCAATGTCTTTCTTAAGTGCCTTCGCAGCATGGGGCTTATCAGACCCAGTTGTGAACTTTGTGAACTTCTTATTAAAGAGTTCGCTCTTAAGAGAAGCTACCTTCTCTGTAATTTCTTTTACGCTTAGCTTTGAAAATTCGCTGCTTTTTAACATAACTACCTCTGATTATCCAGTTTTACTTTTTAGCAGCTGGTTTAGCAGCTGGCTTGGCGGCTGCGGCTGGTTTAGCTGCTGCCTTTACAAGAGACGCATCGAGTTCTGCTTTAGAAACGATCTTTACTCTAACCGGGAGCTTGTATTTTGCTAATCTTAGGGCTGCTTCAGCTACTGCTTTTTCAACTCCGCCGATTTCGAAAAGTACGCGACCAGGCTTAATCACAGCAACCCACTCCTCAGGAGACCCTTTACCTTTACCCATACGGACTTCGGCTGGCTTCTTAGAAAGTGACTTATCTGGGAAAATTTTGATCCAGATCTGACCACCACGCTTAGTTTCACGTGACATAGTCATACGACAAGCTTCGATCTGGCGATTTGTTACAAATCCACAAGAAAGGGCCACAAGACCAAACTCACCGAAAGTCAGGGTGTTACCTGTATGTGCAGAACCAGTCATACGACCTTTCTGCATTTTTCTATGTTTTACTCTTTTAGGACTTAACATATTGTTACCTCTAAATAATTACTATTTGTAAATTTCGCCTTTATAAACCCAAACCTTCACTCCGATAATTCCGAATGTGGTCTTAGCTTGAGCGGTGTTGTAATCGATATCAGCACGAAGTGTATGAAGAGGAACTTTTTTCTCAGCATATCCTTCTGTACGAGCGATTTCAGCTCCACCAAGACGGCCTGAACACTTAATCTTGATACCTTTAACGCCAGAACGGAAAGCTGATGTCATCACTTTTTTCATTGCGCGACGGAAAGCTACACGTTTTTCAAGTTGTTGAGCAATATTTTCAGCAATCAGCTTAGCTTCCGAGTCTGGACGCTTAACTTCTGCAATATTGAAAAACAAAGGGCAATTTGTAATCTTCTTAAGGTCATTACGAATTTTTTCAATTCCTGTACCTTTTTTACCAATGGCTACGCCAGGCTTTGCAGAATACACAGTAACTTTTACTTGGTCTGCAGTACGAGTGATCTCAGTTTTCGCAATGGCTGCTTGAGCAAGCTCAGTGTCGATATAGTTTCTGATCGCAAGATCTTGTTGGAAAATAACTGCGTAGTTGTTTTTTACGTACCAGTTAGAGTGCCAAGTCTTGATGTAACCTAATCTAAATCCGTACGGGTTGACTTTTTGTCCCATTATTCTATTCCTTGCTTATGCTTCTTTAAGAGCTAGAGTTATATAACTTGATTTCTTTTGGATCTGGTAAGCACGGCCTTGAGCTCTTGGCATAATACGCTTAAGAGTCGGACCTTCATCAACTTTAACCATTTCAACGATAAGATTATCTAAGTCATATTTTTTAGACTCAGAAGCAATCGCTAAACCACTATTGATCAACTTCGTGATGATGATAGCTGTTTCTTTCTTTTCGCAAAAGCGAAGAATCTTTAAAGCTTCTTCCACTTTTTTTCTACGAATCAAGTCACAAACTTGTCTAACTTTACGTGCTGATGTTCCAACATTATTGTTTTTTACGGTAATCATAATTCCCTCTTAAGCTTTTTTATCGCCGGCGCCGTGACCGGTAAAGGTACGAGTAATAGAGAATTCTCCAAACTTGTGACCTACCATGTTGTCAGTCACATATACTGGAATAAATTTCTTACCGTTATGAACAGCAAAAGTTAATCCAATAAAATCTGGAGTAATCGTTGAACGACGTGACCAGGTTTTGATGACTGTGTTGCCTTTTGTATTCTTCTTAGCTTCTGCAGCTTTTTTGAAGAGATAAGAATCTACAAAAGGGCCTTTTTTAATTGAACGTGCCATTATTTACCTCTTACTTTCTTCTCTTAACGATGAACTGGTTTGTTCTCTTGTTCTTTCTCGTCTTAAATCCACGAGTCTGAAGACCCCATGGAGTTACTGGGTGACGACCACCAGAAGTACGACCTTCACCACCACCATGCGGGTGATCTACTGGGTTCATTACCACACCACGAACCGTTGGACGGATACCGCGGTGACGGTTTGTTCCAGCTTTACCAGTGTTAGCAAGTTCGTGCTCGATCTTACCAACTTGACCGATAGTAGCGCGGCAATTTGATTTTACTTTTCTCACTTCCCCTGAAGGAAGACGAAGAAGAGCATACTCACCCTCTTTGGCCATAAGTTGAGCGTATGAACCTGCAGAGCGAGCCATTTGACCGCCGCGACCAGGATTTAACTCAACGTTGTGAACAAGAGTACCTACTGGGATATCACTAAGAAGCTTAGAGTTACCCGCTTTAATATCTGCATTATTTGAAGAGATTACGACATCACCAATTTTTAGACCAACTGGAGCAATGATGTAAGCTTTCACGCCATCAGCGTAAACCACGAGAGCAATATTACTTGTTCTGTTAGGGTCATGCTCGATTGATTTAACCGTTGCAGGAATATCAAGTTTTGCACGCTTGAAATCGATGATTCGGTATTTTTGCTTAACGCCGCCGCCGTGGTGACGAACCGTGATTCGTCCACTTGAGTTACGTCCCGCATTTTTCTTAAGTGGAGCCAAGAGAGATTTCTCTGGAGCTACACCCTTAGTTACGTCACCAGTAACAACCACTTTCTCACGTTGAGATGGTGTTATAGGTCTGAATTTTTTTAAAGTTGCCATCGTTTTAACCCTTTACCTTAAATGCCCTTGAAGAATTCAATCTTCTGGCCGTCTTGGAGTTGAACATAAGCTTTTTTCGACTTTGCAGTCTTCTTAAAGCCCTTACCTGCGCGCTTAGTCTTCCCTGGAAGAACTGAAGTTCGTACGCTTAGAACTTTTACATCAAAAAACTTTTCTACAGCATTTTTGATATGGTTCTTGTTCGCCTTAACATTCACTACGAAAGCGTAGCGATTATAAGTTTCAGTCTCTTTAGACGTTTTTTCAGTTAATAGTGGTTTAACAAGTACGTTTTCTAAACCTAACATCTTACACCAGCCTGCTAATTAGTTTTTCGAAGGCACCTTTTTCAATGATTAGGTTTTCGAATTTGATTGCTTCGTAAACGCTAAATCCATCAACCGGAGCATATTTTGCTCTTTCTAGGTTACCTACTGATTGAGACACTTTTTCATTCAATTCTGCAGTGATTATAAGAGCTGGTAACAGCTTTCTAGAATCAAGAGTCTTGAACATATCTTTAGTTTTACCTGTAGATTCGATCTTCTCAACAATGTGAAGTTTTCCTGCTTGAAGTTTATCAGCAAGAACTGAAGTGATCGCATTAAGCATCATCTTCTTATTCACTTTCTGAGTGTAATCACGAGGAACCGGTCCAAATACAGTACCGCCTCCTGGCATCAAAGGTGAACGAGTAGAACCCTGACGAGCGTTACCAGTACCTTTTTGCTTGAATGGCTTTTTACCGCCACCTGAAACAAAAGCTTTAGTCTTAGTCATGGCAGTACCTTGACGACGACCGGCCAAAGTAGCCTTAACTACCTGGTGTACTACTGTTCCATTGATTTGCTCAGCTGAGAGATCAACGCCAGCTTTTAAAGAGCCAGATTTTTCAAATTTTGTATTTAATAATGAGATTTCAGTCATATTGTCCTACCTTACGCTTTCTTAACAGATTTCATGATTTTCACGAATCCGTTCTTTGAGCCAGGGATAGATCCTTTAATAAGCATGTAGCCTGCTTCTAAATTTACTTCTACCACTTGGATGTTTTGTACTGTTGAAGTCTCTACCCCTAAGTGACCAGGCATCTTCTTATTAGCGAATACACGTGCAGGAGTTGCACGACATCCGATAGAACCTGGACGACGGTGGAAGTGAGAACCGTGAGCTGCTGGACCACCTTGGAAGTTATATCGCTTCATTACCCCGGCGAAACCTTTACCTTTAGAAGGTCCAGTTACGTCGATGTAAGTTGCAACAGGGAACTGATCCAAAGATGCTTCTTTTCCAAGAGCATCAGCTGAAACTGAATCAACTTTGATTTCAGAAAATTCAGAAAATGTCTTTTCAATTGAAGCTTTCTTCAAATGGCCTTTAACAGGTGACGTTACAAGAGATTCTCTTTTCTCGTTGTATGCCACTTGGTAAGCAGTGTAGCCATCTTTTTCAGCAGTTTTGACTTGTGAAATGACGTTTGGAATTAGTTTAACTACAGAGACAGGAACGTGGTTACCGTTGCTATCAAAGATTCTGGTCATACCAGCTTTAATTCCGTAAAAAGCAGGCAGACTAACTTTAGTGTCTGACATTCACCCTCCACAGCATCACCCTCTCTCAGGGATGCATTCATGGTTAATATTATAAAAACAAAAAAAAACGTTTAGCCGTTATACTAGTACTTGATCTCTACGTCAACACCAGCAGAAAGGTCAAGCTTCATTAAGCTGTCAACTGTCTGTTGAGTTGGTTCTACGATGTCGATCAAACGCTTGTGAGTTCTCATTTCGAACTGCTCACGAGACTTTTTATCGATGTGTGGAGACCGGAGAACTGTATATTTATTAATTTCAGTAGGTAGAGGAATCGGTCCTGCTACTTTAGCACCAGTATTTTTAGCAGTCTGAACAATTTCTTGTACTGATGCGTCAAGGATGCTTGAATCATAAGCACGAAGCTTAATTCTTAGTTTGTTCGTTTTCATGGAGTCTCCAAAAATTTTGTGTCAAATTAAACAACAGAACGGACTTTGTAAAGCCCCTTCTGTTGCTTTTTTGACGATTAAGCAATGATTTCAGATACAGTACCGGCACCAATCGTACGACCACCCTCACGGATAGCAAAACGAAGACCCTTCTCCATAGCGATTGGAGCAATAAGCTCAACAGCAAATGAAGTATTGTCGCCCGGCATAATCATTTCCATACCTTCGT
>JAIFLR010000102.1 GCA_020048985.1 Halobacteriovorax sp.
TTATTTCGACCAAAGAGCCAATAAGAAACTTTGTCATAGGTATCTTTCGACCAGATCTGGGGGAAAACAAGTGGGCAATTTGCAATGCGCACCCAGAATTTGATAAGGCAGGAAATCTTTTACATGCTGTTGTGAACTTCACTGAAATTACGAAATTAAAAAAAAACGGAACTCAATTTAAAAGTAGAGCGAAATAAAGCAGAACGATATTTAGATATTGTAGAAGTGATTCTAGTCGCTTTCGATGACAAAGCACAAATTACTCTTTTAAATCGCAAAGGTTATGAAGTCCTTGGATATGAACCAGGTGAACTTGAAGGCAAAAGCTGGTTTGCAACTTGCCTGCCCGCAAACGATCCGGAAGGAATATTTTCAATTTACAAAAAGATCATTGCTGGCGATATCAAACCTTACGAGTATTTTGAAAATCAAATTCTAACGAAGTCGGGAGAAAAAAGATTCATTGCTTGGCATAATTTGCTCTTAAAAGATGATCAGGGAAACAATATTGGGACTCTAAGTTCCGGTGAGGACATTACAGATCGCAAAATAGCGGAAAAAGAATTATTACTGGCGCTCGAATCGGCCAAAAATGCCACCATCGTCAAATCACGTTTCCTGGATATTGCCGCTCACGAACTGCGAACTCCTGTCAGTGCATTCTCGCTTTTGGTTCAATTGGCACAAAAGAAAATAGATCAGGGAATGCAAGTTGATCCCAATATTTTTGTGCGACTTAGAAAACAAGTCGACCGGATCTCCCAACTCGTAATCGATCTTCTTGATGTATCCCGCCTCGAAAGAGGAGCGATGAAGCTAAAGATTGAAAGAAAAGATGTTGTCTCTCTATTATCCGATTGTGTGGAGGACATAAAACTTCGATCACCTCATCGACATTTCAAAGTCATGATACCCAGCGGGACTCCAATTGTGGCCAATATTGACGTTATACGAATATACCAGGTCATTTCTAATCTCCTGGATAATGCCGTTAAATACACTCCAGAGGATTCACCCATTGAGGTTTCTGTTGAAGTAAAACAGGGTGCAATTCATTTTTTTGTGACTGATCATGGTCCAGGAATTTCAAAACAACAGCAAGATGAGATGTTTCAGCCATTCACAAGAGGCTCAACCGAATTAACTGATCCCTCAGGAGGATTAGGTCTTGGATTGTTTATCTGCAAAAGTATTATAATGCTTCATGGGGGAAGCATGGAAGTCAGCAGTGAAATTGGCCATGGTAGTACCTTCACTTTTCATTTACCGTTATGAATATGAATAAAACGACAATCCTGATTATTGAAGATGATGAAGATATCCTTTTTGGCCTGCGAGATTATCTTGAATTGGAAGGTTATCATATCCAAACCGCTGGGAACGGGATTGAAGCTCTTGAACTACTCAGTGTGAGTAAAACTCCTAACCTTATTTTGCTAGATATGAAAATGCCCCTCATGGATGGGTGGGAATTTGCGGCAGCTTACGGAGAAAAATTCACGCAAAGAGCACCCATTATTGTCGTCACTGCTGCTGCGGATGCGGAGCAAAGGGCACGGGACGTTCAAGCGGTCAGCTTCGTCGAAAAACCTTTCAATCTCGATATATTGCTCGAAAAGATTAAAATTTACTCCAATTAATTGCGTTTTTCAATGTGAATCCAGTAACTTGAAAAAGACTCCTTTAAATATTAAAAGAGACTTGTTAGTATCTGGCGTAAATTTTTACTAAGGATTTAGCGCTTGAACTTGGATACTCCATCTGAATTGGTAACACCTATTCCTTTACCTTCAAATCGACCTGAAAGTCATTTAAAGGCACTCACTTTCTATCAACAAGAACTTAAAAAACATTTGTCCGAAGATGTTTTTAAACGCGCCCCAAGCCGTGCTCTTTTTCTTGTGAGTTTTTTATCCATTAACATTGCATTAATCTATTTCGTTGTTCACTTTGACCCCGCTTGGTATTTTAAACTTTTAGCGGCCTGTGTGATTGGGCAGTTTAATGCGGGACTGGCGTTTGTGGCCCACGACACTCTCCATGGTTCAGTTTTTAAAAATCGTTTCATGCAAGATTTGATTGGAACAATTGGCTTCGCACCTTTTCTAGTGTCGGCGACCTATTGGCGCTTTTGGCACAATACCCTTCATCACGGAAACACTCAGCTCATCTACAAAGACCCTGACGCCTTTCCTACCCTCTCAGTTTATAAACGCAGCAAGTTTATGAGAGTTGTCTTTGATCTCGCTCCTGGCTCAAAAAATCCTTTAAGTTTTCTCTACTTCTTCTACTGGTTTTCCTTTCAGGCCGTTTTAAATCAATCCTACATGCGATTTAAAAATAAAATGTGGAGCAACATGGATCACTCAAGGGTAACAAAAGAATTTGTTCCTTTGTGTTTATTAGCCGCCGGCTACCTTTACTGGGTAGGATTCAACAACTTGTTATGGTTAGTCGTTATCCCTGTTTGTATTCAAAACTACGTAATTTTGAGCTACATCCTCACCAACCATAATATTTCGCCACTTACTAAGATTAATGATCCATTGGAAAACTCTTTAACTGTGACAACAAACCCGTTGAATGATTTTCTTCACCTAAACTTCGGCTATCACGTAGAACATCACTTGTTTCCAAGAGTCTCGAGTCGTCACGCAAAAAAAATTCATGTTTTACTTAAAGAGATGTATCCGGGGAAATATAAGTCGATGCCTAAATGGAAGGCGCTTAAATACCTCTATCAAACACCCAGGCTGTACAAGAACTCTAACGAGCTCATTCACCCTAAGACACTCAAGACCTACCCTACAATATAATTTGGCCCTCTGAAGATTTCAGGGGCAATTCCACGATAAATCTGGCCCCTTGCCCGAGCTCACTCTCCACGCGGATGGAGCCACCATGGGCCTCGACGACTTGTTTGGAAATAAACAGACCTAATCCAAGTCCGCTAATATTGCGGGAGGATGTGGCGCGAACGAATCGATCAAAAATGAAGGGAAGTTTATCTGCTGAGATTCCAGCTCCCTGATCCTCAACCACAAAAAGAACGTGATCATTTTTTTTCATGAGAGAGACTGAAATCTCCTTACCTGGAGCATATTTAAGGGCATTTGAAACAAGGTTAACAAAAACTTGCTCAATTCGGCTTTTATCCCACCGGCCCATAATATTTTTTTCGATATTGGCCTTTAAAAGGCAACCAGCATCTACAAATAGGGTCCCGAAGCGCTCAAGTGAATCTTCCAGCGCCTCAGAGAGATTTAAATCCTCAATCTTAATACCCAACTTACCTGCATTTATTCTCGTCACATCCAATAAGTTTTCTACTAAGTCTGTGATGCGATCCACTTGTTTAGTTGAAACAGTCAGAGACTTCGCAAGCCGAGCAACGTTGGGAATAATATTCTCTGCAGGTCTCACCTCGCGAGTGAGCATCTGAAGCTGGAGCTTAAGCGAGGTTAAGGGTGTTTTAAGTTCATGAGAAGCAATGGAGAGAAACTCATCACGTACTGCCAGTGCCAACCTCAAGTCCTCTTCCATTTTCTTACGAGTCGTAATATCGCGCGAGATGGTGATAATGCCATTGATCAGTGGATTATCTAGTTGATTGAGAGCAGTGGCTTCCATCCAAGAGTAACTTCCGTCCTTATTAAGGTAGCGATACTGGACAGTGATATGTCCCATGGTACCCTCTTTGAGGGTTTGCATGATTGATGATATTTCTTCTCTATCATCTGGGTGAATAAGTTCAATTGTGTTTTTACCGATAAGATCTTGGTTGGTATAGCCATGAATCCGAAGGGCAGCAGATGAGTTGTAAACCAGGCTTCCCTCTTTATCCAGAACACTAATAATGTCCGGTGAAAGATTGGTGATTGTGGAAAACATTTCCTCACTTTTTTTAAGTAGATTATCACGTTCAATGACATCAATGGCGTAAGAGATTGTGCTCACAACTTTATCAAGTAACTGAACTTCGGATGAATTAAAAAATTCAACAGTGGATGAATAAATATTTAAAGAGCCAATAACTTTTCTTTGAAAGCTGATGGGAAGAGCGATGCTGGAGGCAAACCCGCGATGGACGGCTTCGTCCCGCCAAAGAGCATAGTTTTCATTAT
Source organism: Halobacteriovorax sp. (assembly GCA_020048985.1). GTDB lineage: Bacteria > Bdellovibrionota > Bacteriovoracia > Bacteriovoracales > Bacteriovoracaceae > Peredibacter. Next base: position 4,125 of record JAIFLR010000102.1, read on the forward strand.
CTTTAATATTATTATTTACAACCGTTTTGCCCTCACGAATCGTTGTTCCCGTTGGCCCGCGCCCTGCCGGAGTTTCTGGATTGGTGCTGATTTTTAAAATTTCGGAGAGGTAGCCATCCTCATGGCCAAACCAATTAACGGGCCGGACCTTTTGAGTTTTCTCGTCAACAAGCCCAATCCAGGCCATGCGAAATTTCCCATCTTCAACCATAATTCGGCAAGCCTCTTGGAAAACCTCATTTTGATTACTTGAATGAATGATCATTTGGTTAATTTTTGCAGAAACAGAATAAAGTCTGGATGTTTTTATTATCTCGTCTTCAAATTTCTTACGTGAAGAAATATCCGTAATGAATCCATTCCACAGGACACTGCCATCTGAAAGCTTGCTCGGCTTAGAAGTGCCAAGTAACCATTGCTCACCAACTCCAGGACGAATAACCCGATACTCGTGATTCCAAATTTTTAAGGTATTGGCAGACTCCATGATGGACGCCATTACACCTTCAAGGTCATCTGGATGAATTGTTTTAATAATGGCGGATGCATCTTCTTTGACATCTTCAGGATTAACCCCGTAGACCTGAAGCATCCCGGGGCTGGAAAACGGAAAAGAAAAATGCCCGTCCGGATGCATTTGGAACTGATATATGACACCAGGCACATGGTCGGCAATTTCTTGAAGTGTTCCGGGGGTAGAGGCTGGCATCTTTTTTTGCTCCTGAATTCTCTATAAAAGAATGCCGCTCTGTGGGATCATTTGTAAATGAAAGTAATCTTATTTTTTGTTTTGGTTTTTTCCTCCACTCTGTGGGCGAAGCAGCATGTTGGCGCTATGGGTTTGGAAGCCGGTGTGGCCCGATTGAGTGATGGAAACCACTCGGCAATTGGCCCCTCGTGGCTTTTCCATTTCGAATATCAAGTTGATCCCATTGTCGGTTTTTTTGGGCAGGCCGGAAATTCTGAAGCACAGGATGGCCCAGACCGCTTCAAGCAGAACGCCTTTAACGGAGGTATTCTTCTCGACGTGCTTCCGGTGCTGGAATTTCGCTTGGGTGTGGCCACCACTGTTCTGGAAATCGAGGATAAAGATTCAACAAAAAAAGAAACAGAAATGGGCCCCCTGGCCGGTGCCACTGTTTACGTAACATCTGGAATCTGGAAGATTGGTGCATCGGGCGAAGTTATTAAAACCGGAAGTCTACAGACTGCAGCAATGAGACTCATGTGGCTCATTATATTTTGATATCGTGCAAACCACCCATTATGTTTTACCATCTTTAGAACTATCAAATATAAGTGAGTAACCCCATGGATATCGACCTCGTCCGATTAAATTTGAATCAAAACGGAATGACCGTTTTAAAAATCATTATTGCCCTTATCATGTACGGGGTCGCACTCAACTTAAAAGTTGAGGATTTTAGAGCGTTAATTAAAAATCCCCGGGGCCTCGCAGCCGGATTTCTCACTCAACTGGTGCTCTTTCCTCTTATCGCTTACGGCCTGATCCTTTTAACTGGTGTCAGACCAAGTATAGCTTTGGGCCTCATCATGATTGCGGCCTGTCCTAGTGGAAACCTCGCCAATCTCGTGACGAGTCTCGGAAAAGGCAACGTAGCTCTTTCAGTTGGACTAACTTCTAGTGCCACTATCCTCGCGATGGGTGTGACTCCGTTTATTCTTCTTTTCTTGGGAAAACTTGTACCGGGCGCGGGTGCCTTGTTGAGCGAAATTCATATTGGTACAGGTGAAATGCTGGAGGGTGTATTTATCCTGCTAGGGATTCCTATGATTCTGGGAATGGTGACGGCGAAATTGTTTCCGATCTTTAGTGAAAAGTTTCAACGAATCATGAACAAAGTTTCAGTCGTGTTTCTTCTGGTGTTTATTTTAGGCGCTTTAATCGCTAACTATCACCACTTCTTGGCCTTCTTTCACATGATTGTGGGAATTGTATTTGCCTTAAACATCTCAGTTATTTTAGGCGCCTACTTTGTCGCCAAATTAATGGGGCTCTCCGAGTATGATGCCAGAGCTGTCACGACTACCATGGGAATTAAAAATTCAGCTTTAGGCCTGGCGATGGTTTTCCAGTTTTTTCAAGGAATGGGAGGCATGGCGATGATTGTAGCTTGGTGGGGCATCAGCCAAATTACATTTGGATTGGTTGCTGTTAAAGTCTGGAAATGGATCGATGCAAGAAGGGTTGTAGCATGAAAAATATTTTAGTTACTGGGGCCTCTGGTTATTTAGGAAGTCTTCTTATTGAAAAACTTGCAAACGAAAAAGAAAGTCTTGGAATCGTAAACCTTGTTGCGACGGACGTGAGACCACTCCATAAAGAACTGCCCAATGTTTCTTTTGAAAAATTAGATGTTCGCGAAAAAAACGCGGGTGAAATTTTTAAGAAGTATAATATTGATTGTGTCGTTCACCTTGCCTCAATCGTAACTCCCGGAAAAAAATCCAATCGTGAATTTGAATACTCCGTGGATGTTGATGGGACTAAAAATATTTTAAGTGCCTGTCTTGAGGCAAAAGTTAAACGTATCATCATTTCTTCCAGTGGTGCCGCCTATGGCTACCACCCAGAAAATATCAAACCTCTGGTAGAAACTAACCCGGTCCGTGGTAATTATGAGTTTGCCTACTCCCACCACAAAAGATTAGTGGAAGAAGAGCTCAAAATGTACCGGGAAAAACACCCGGAATTAGAACAAACCATATTCAGGATTACGACGATCTTGGGAACAAACGTTAATAACCAGATTACCGACTTATTTAAAAAGCCGGTTCAAATCGGAATACCAAACAACGAAATTGGCTTCAGTTTTATCTGGGACGTAGATGCAGTGGATTGTTTTAAGCACTCTATTTTCAGTGATAAGACGGGTATCTATAATCTTTCAGGCGATGGATACGTCACTATTGCCGAGCGAGCAAAGGCGCTGAAGAAGCATGTGCTCTATATTCCATCAGTAGTGCTGGAGAAGGCGCTCCTCGTGCTTAAGAAGCTGGGGCTCACCCAATACGGGCCAGAGCAAATTCTTTTTCTGAAGTATCGTCCAATTTTAGACAACAAAAAGCTTAAAACAGACTTTGGATTTATTCCTAAGAAAAATTCCCATGAAGTGTTTGATCTTTTTGTCCAAACACTTCAAAAGTAGTTATTTTTGCTTGATCTGAATGAGTGTGGGCTGCTCACCTTCTACGTGCCAGCTTGGAAAGTTTGAGTTGGCAGTATAAAGTGTGCCATCTTCTTCGATTTCCACATCTCTGGTAAAGGTCGTACGTCTTGGATAGGGAATGAATGTCCATGTTTCAGTTTTTATATCAAATCCATAGAGAGCATCGGACTGGTTTCCATTGACCCAAACGACATTGCGCTTTTTATCAACGTTAAGAGCGTAAGGAGTTTCACTCCCTTTGGGATTAACCGGTAAATCAAAAGTCTTAAACTTTCCGTCTTTCGGTGAGTATTTAGCAAGCTTAGATTCACCAAACGAAACAATCCAAAGATTTCCCTCAGCATCCGTGCGCAGTCTTCGAGGCCCCCAAAAAGGTGTTGGAACCATGGTGATTTTTCCCGTGGCAGGATCAATGCTTCCAATTTCTTTGGTATGAAGGCGGGTAAACCACACCAAACCGTTGGGAGTGATATCGAGGCCATAAACCAGTGGTGCGCCAGAAGAAACGCGGTCTATCTTTAACCATTTATTGAGAGGAATTCCCCAGCCGATGAGCTTGAAGATGATTCCGATATTTTTTGTGATGATTTTTTCTTTAAAACTTCTGGCAGGAATATCGTAGAGAGTGAACTTGCTCGTAGTTCGGTCAAACTTGGCCACCTGATTAGAAAGGGCAAGGGTAAACCAAACATTATCCTTAGCATCAACCCTAATCGTATGAGGATAAAATCCCTCCTCCATTTCATGCAAAGTGAATTTTTTTGTTTTCGGATCAAACTCCACTAAACGCCTCTGGGCCGATGGTGTGATAAAAATGTGCCCATCTTTTTGAGATTCTGCCAATGAATGAGCATTAGATGTACTGTCGTGTTTAGGAAACTCCCTGAGGCGTCCTGAGATCAGACCACCCGGCTCATCCCCCTCCAAATGTGGGATTTTGTAGACAGCAATCATATTCGTAGCAGGGTCAATTTCATAAATCCTGTCCTGAATGTTGTCTCCTACGTAAATCATTTTATTTTTGGCAATCAGCATGTCATGAGTCTGGGACATACTGTCCCCTATTGGCCATTCCGTAACAGTGGTGCCTGCGAGGCTTTCTGGCCAAGGAGCACTCTGAGATAAAAGCTTTGGGTTCTCTCTGAGTTTTTTATAATTTTCAACCAGAACCTTTGGTAATTTTTCCTGAAGATCCGATGACAATCTCGACCCATACCCAATCATACGACTAATGACTGCCTTCCAGTCTTCTTCCGTGCGATCAAGGCGAGTAAACGCATTTCCTTGCTGATGGCAGAATCCACACTGCATTTTAAAAATGATTTTATCCTCAGGCGTCCCCACATCAAGGGCCCCTAGCCAAACGTTGGCCGGCTGCTGATCGGCCAGTTTAAAAATATCGGTTTCCAGATTCATCACCGCTTTAAGATTTTTTTCACCCTTAATCAACCCGATCTCTTGATCAACATATTTCATCTTCCGCAGTCGGTACTTTACACCGGCGCGGTCTGGGAGATTAACCATGCCTTTGCTATCGGTGAAGCCTGTAATAGTAGGAGCTGCAAACATTGGGACATTCGGTTTTTGGTAGCCGTCGTCTGAGGTATCTGGTGGTGTCGGATTCGCGAGAGACTGGGTGACCATAACGCCTGGCAGAACCTGTCCCATCTCACTAGTGACCTTAATAGTGGCAGCAAGGATATGGCCTTGAAAGAGGAGAATGCCGACAATAAAGATCAAGATTGAATACATAAGTCCCTTCACATAAATTTTATATGTGAAAGTGTATTATTCTTGATTTCCTCCTTCAATATCAAAAGTTAACTTTCAATAATTCCCTTATTCTATCAATAATAACTTTCTGTTGAAATGGTTTAGAAAGGAAGCCGTCTGTCTGTTTCTCAACTAATTGCGCCTGCTCATCAGTCATTTCAACTCCACCAGAAATAAACATGAATTTAGGCTGTGGTTGGGAGCCTTCACTTCTGATCATATTCAGAAGTTTGAAACCATCACCACCAGGCATTTTGACATCAGAAATGACAACATCGACTTGATTATTCATGAAATATTGATGGGCCTCAGTAATGTTCGAACAGAGAGTAACTTTGGAACAAACCTTGCGCAAAATAAATTCCAGAATATCTCTTAATTCCTCCTCGTCATCAACAACTAAAACGCTAGCATCTATAAGTGTTTGGGACTCGACACTACTAATTGCAGGAGAGGCATTATTTTTTGCAATACTAACGTCATAAGGCAAGATTATTGTAAATGTAGACCCTTCACCCAATTTTGATTCTAATTCTATTTTTCCATTATGTTCTCTAATAATGTTATTGACCAAAGAAAGCCCAATTCCAGTCCCTACGTTTATTTCTTTGGTTGTAAAGAAAGGATCGAATATTTTGTGCCTAATCTCGTCTGAGATGCCTGATCCATTATCCTTTATGGAACAATGGATGAATCCATTTTGAGTCATTAATGACAGATGGATGTTTCTTAATGGTATCCCTCTGGTTGCATCTTTGGCATTTGTAATGAGGTTGACCAGTACTTGCTGAATTCTGCCACGATTACCAACAATCGTGGAAGCAATTTCCTTGGCTTCAAGGACGAGATTTACTTCTTCCTTTTTATAAATATCATCAACCATAGAGACCGTTTCAATTAGCAAATCATAGAATGAGAACGGGGATATTTGATTTTCATCAGACCGAGCAAAAGTTCTTAAGCCTTTTACAATATTTGCGATTCTTGAAATAGCATTTTCAACTTTATTAAACTTATCAGTTACGATCGGGTCAGACACACCTAAAAGAGAAAGCTGATTTTGCGCCATAGCTATTTGACCGGAGATTATGGCAAGGGGGTTATTTATTTCATGCCCTACACCTGCTGCCAATTGGCCTATCGAGGCAAGTTTCATATTATGCATAGTTATTTTTTTCTGGTTTTCTAACTCGTCGCCTATCTCAAGAGCATTTATCATTTCACCAATACTTTCAAAAAGAGGCTTCCAAAAATGAATATCGTCTTTATCATAATCATCCTTGTTGTTGCCAAGACCAAACACAGCTAACAATTTGCCTCCATAAAAAACAGGAACTCCTAAAACTTTTGTTAAAGGTATCTGGGCAATTGAAATTTCATGATGATTTATGTCGTTAGAAAAATAAACCTCACCCGAATCTACAGCATCTCTAAAAAGCAGGTTCAGTTTTTTGGACATCACCTCTCTAGATCTTTCATCTCCCCATTCAAAAGTGGAATCATGAAAGGGATCAAAAAACGTTCCTTGATCATTAACAAAAATTTCCCCAATGAATCCGCACTGACTATTCGTAATTCGAATTAACTTTTTCAATAGATAGTTAAAAAACTTTCCTTTATCAGCGCCCAGTTCAATAAACCTTGCCCTGATGTGAGAAATTTCACTTTCAACAAGCTCTTTCTTTTTTTGCTCAGTTACGTCAACGGCGACAGCATAAATCAGTCCCGTTAAAGGATCAGGTGATGATGACCAGCTGAGAGTTCTATACGAGCCATTTTTTGCACGGTAACGATTGATGAAGTGAATAGTAGGAACGCCGTTATTTACATTTTCAACTTCTTTTAAAGTGACTTCGAGATCTTCTGGGTGGACAAGATCAAAGAAGTGCATCGAATAAAGTTCTTCTTCAGTGTAACCGAGGGTTAACCAAGCGGTATTAATTCTGTAAATTCGGCCATCCACACCAGCGATGAGCAGAAAATTCAGGGCAAGATCAAAAAACGTGTTTAGCTCGTTAGTCTTCTTAGATAAACTCTCTTCAGCGATTTTCTGCTCAGATATGTCTCTGACAGTGGCCTGTAGATAAGAGGAGTCAGCACTAGTGATCCTGCTCAATAAAACGGTACAAGGAATCGTAGTGCCATCAAGCTTTTGATGAAGCCACTCAAAGTAGTGTGATCCTTCAGAGAATGCTTTTTCAATCATTCTTTTCGCTTTATCAGACGAGCGTTCCCCATTCGGTTGAGATATTGGGGAGACATCCCAAGGACCCAAAGTACAAAATTGCTCGTGGGAACTAGCACCAAAAAGCCTCACCGCGGCGAGATTCCCAGAACCAAATAAAAAAGTTGGAGGAACTAGGGTCATAACGGCATCGTGTGATTGATCAAAAAGAACACGATGCTTTTCTTCACTCTCTATTAATTTTGCCTCAATGTCTTTTCTTTCAGAAATAAGGTATCTGAAAACGATATACTGCAATATCTCGCCTTCTAATCCAAATGATGGTGTGATGGTTGTATCAACCCAATATATGTCACCGTTTTTCGCCTTGTTTTTAATTTCTCCACGCCACTGCTTGCCAGAAGAAATAGTTCCCCGAAGATCTCTAAAAAATGATTTGGAGTGAGTTCCAGAGTTTAAAATCCGATGATCTTGCCCAATCAGTTCACCTCGTGAGTAACCAGAGATTTCACAAAAGAGATCATTGGCATAGATAATGACTCCATGAACATCCGTCTTACTGACGATTGCGTATTGATTTAGTCCTTTTGCGTAGGCTTCATTCTCAGCAATTTGATCCAAAAGTCTAAAGTCGGCCAGCTTTCTTTGAGTTATGTCTTGAAAGGTACCATTAATTTTAAAAACATTCCCGTTATCATCGATATCAGGTCTCGCCATTGATCGAACCCATTTGTGATTCCCTTCGGCATCAAAAAACTCGAATTCTGAATCATATGGTTTACCTTTAGCAATACAATCCTGAATAAGCTTTCCCAATCGGTCACGCTCATGAGGAGCAAAAAAAGAGATCCCATCAATTTTATTCGTAGGGGTCCCTATTGGGATTTGGTGAATGAAATAAACTTCATCAGACCAGATGGTTTTTGAAGTTAATACATCCAGTTCCCACCCTCCAGTATGTGACATATTTTGCACATTTAAATATTGATCTCTGATCTTTCTCAGATCCTCATTCTTTAATTTTAGCTCAAGTAGGTCAATGACGTGCTTTGAAAGAGATTTGAGGTGATTTTTCTGTGCATCAGTGAGGTTTTTTTCCTCATGATCAATCACACAGAGGGTTCCAATTCTATTTCCACTAGGCGTAACCAAAGGTGCCCCAGCATAGAATTTGACAAGTGGGCCGCCAGTAACTAATGGATTATCACAAAACCTCTCATCACTATCTGCATTTTGAACAATAAAAATCTCATCGCTCATAATGGCATGACCACAGAAAGAAACATCACGAGGAGTTTCAGTAGCATCAAGTCCAAAACGAGATTTGAACCACTGTCTGTCAGAATCAATTAAACTTACCAGCGCAATTTTTGTGTCACAAATCAAAGCAGCAAGTTGGGTAATTTCATCAAAGGTTGTTTCAGACGCAGTATCAAGGACAGAGTACTTTCTTAACGCCTCAATACGCTGGGCCTCATCAACTGGGAAAGGGGCAGCTTTCATAAGGTATTCCTACTAAATATCATTTCGAATCTTGTATGACCTTGATATAAGCTATAAACAAGCTCTCCATTATGGGATTCAACAATTCCCTTGGAAATGCTTAAGCCCAAACCTGTTCCTTTACCTATATCTTTAGTTGTAAAAAAGGGTTGCAGCATTTTTTCAACAACTTCTGGCAAAATCCCCGACCCACTATCCGTAATTGAAATTATTAATTGCTTATTAGTATTTTCCAAACGAATAACTATCCACTTTTCCTGGAGATTAGAAATCGCATCGATAGAATTCCCAATAAGGTTTATTAATACTTGAGAAATCTGAACAGGACGGCACAGAAGTTCAGACGAGATATCACCTTCTACCGAGAGGGTCACATCATTCTTTACCAATCGTTCACGACACAACGAAAGTGTGTCATTGATTATGGTGCCAAACTCGACAAGAACCAAAGGATCGTTTGCTGAATCACGAGAAAAAGATCTGAGGCCCTTAATAATTTTTTCAATTCTTAAACAAGTGGCATCTATTCTTGACAGGCCTTCCTGAAGAAAATCCTTATCAATGTCTCCCTCTTCGACCATGGATAACAGTATGCCGACCCTTCCGGATATAATCGCCAACGGATTATTTATTTCGTGAGCGACTCCTGCTGCCATTTCTCCCAAGGCTGCCATCTTTCCGGCAACGATTATTCCCATACGTTGCTGCTCAATAGTCTCTTCCATTTTTTTTATCTGGGTTAAATCTTCCACAACTCCGACATAACCAATGGCAGCTTCAGATCGATCTCTTACTACGCTCACAGATAGACGAACAGGAAATCTATCGCCATTTTTCGAAATATAGGTCCATTCGGCCGTAGGATTACTGCTTTCTTCTGCCATGATGGCAAATGTTTCAAACCCGACTGGTACCTCATGGCCCAACTCTTTTGATAGTTTATCAGCCATCGCAGCCACTTCGCCTGGATCGTGCAAGATTCCTGGTGTTTGCAACCCAACGATTTCCTCACTTGTATAACCCAACATTTTTTCTGCGGCTTTGTTAAAAGTAGTAATTGTGCCGTCTTTAAAGGTAGAAATAATGCCATAATTTGAACCATTAAGAACAGCACTGGTGAAACTCTCCACCTCTGCAACATGATCTTCTGAAGATTCCTTACTCAATATTATCTTACGCAGTTTGAAAATGCCCGCAGTGTATATTCCACTCAGTAAAAGCAAAATTATGGCTGAGGCGACATCAACAAATTTGTACCGGGAATCTGGAACAACGGCGCCATGTATGATCCATTTGCGACCACCTACAGAAAGTGTGTCATCCATCCAATCATCTGGATGACTATAACGTCGATCAACTTTTTTATTGGATTTGTAAATCCAATCACCATTACTATCCTTGAGCTCAATGACGAGGTGGGATTCTATGGATTTTTCTAAATAATCAATGAGTGCTGAAGAATGAATTGGTACATATGACCATCCGATGAGTTTAGCTTTTCTGTCTTCAATGTTATCTGGGGCAATTGGTTGAGAATAAAGGGGCAAAAAGAAGAGAAAACCAGGACCTGCTTTCTTTGCCTGAACCAACTCGATCGGAGCAGTTAAAGTCGCCTCTGCGCTATACATTGCCTTGGTTGCAGCATCTCGTCTTTTAAATTCAGATCCTACATCCAGGCCTCTTGCCTGCGTGTTTTTTTCAAAAGGCTCAATCACTTCGATTATATATGAATCCAAATTTTCCAGATCACTCAATTTGCTTATTTTGAAATCTGGAGTCCATGATTTACGTTTGTCTAGATACTTGGGTAAACTCTGGTTGCTTACACGGCGGACAAATCCGTATCCCAAAGCACCTGGAAAATTATTGTAAAAGTTACGACCTGAAGCATATTTTCTAATTAATTGAGGACTGGGATCAAAATCTGAAACTAAATACACTCCGTTCATACCTTGAAGACCATGAACGTAGGAATCGATTTTCTCTTTTAATATAAAAGAAACCTTCTTAAACGAAACTTCGTCGTCATATGCTATTTCGTTTTTGATTGCTTTGCTTCCCTCAAAGATCACAAATCCGATGAGCGATAAACCAAGGGATATCAGTAAAACTAAAAACCAGGAGTCATTAAAATGGGATTTCTTAAACATATGATGGTTATTCACTTATGATACTAAGTAACGGGAATATATTTTTTATGAGATCAACTTTATTCAGATCTGCATTTTTGTTATCAGAGCTTACAGTCGTGCATGGGATATTTAATTCTTGACACTTATCTTTTATAGTCATGCCGCTCATTCCCTTAAGTGGCATGTGGAAATCAGTAAAAACATGATCAACTTTGGTACTGCTTATATAGGCGGTAGCGGCCATTGGATCCGCAAAAGTTTTGAAATTTTTAAATCCAGCCTTTAGCAAAGAGGAAGAAAATATTTCTAAAATATCAGCATCATCGTCGATAAGGACAACGTGTATTAAATTAAATTCATAATCTTTTGCTTCGGCTTCAGTGGTAAATATCTTGCCATCAAGTGACATGAACACGTTTTTCAAACTCGTCCTTTATTTAATCTTGATTCTCAAGCTTAAGATTTCTTAAAAGATTGTCGCATATTTTAAAATGAAGAACATGATTTTTATTAGATTATCCCTTAAATATTGAACATAACCAATTGAGTTTATTAAGAAAATCCAAATACACTTCAAGCCCTATATCCTGCAGGAGCGAAACTAGTTGAAATGAATGAATAATTTACAAAATCTCACCATTAATCTTCGAGTCATATAGTCTCCCTTTACGGAGAAAATATGGTGATTAAAAGGCAACTTAGGCTAGGACTTCTAGTGTTTCTTGTGGCGTCCCCTGTTTTGGCAGGTCCTCCGGTACTTAGTCTGCTTGAAACTACTCGGTGGAAAATCACGTTACCGGCCTACACCACTTCTGAAAAACGTTTAGTGTTTGACCAGGCCAAACTCATTATCAATGACGTGTATGTGCACAAAGACCTCAAGGCCCAGGACTTCGGGGCCAACCCAGCACCCGCTCTTAAAACGATTGAAGACAATCTTGAAACCATTACTGATTACAATTTCCATAAAAGTATGTCAGACGTCTTTACCACTTTCAGGGATAAACACACTCTCTACTACCTTCCTCGTCCGTATTCTTGCTTTAATAACTTTTTGCCTTTCAATCTGAAAGAAGTTTTGGATGATGAGAATAAACCAGTTCTTGCTGTCAGCTCGCTGGAAATCAACGATCAGATCAGGAAGCTACTTAAAAAACCGATGAGCGTTATTCAAGGTGACGTCCTCATTTCCTATGATGGAATCCCCGTAGAGGAAGCGATAAAGAAACATTTGCCAGAATCATTTGGTGCCAACGATGCTGCTGCCAGAAGAGGTGCGATTGATGCCTTAATTTTTAAACAGCATGATCTTGGCTTTTTGCCAGAAAAAGATAGTATAAAACTAGAATTTAAAAACCGCTTCGGAAAAATCTATTCCCAAGACCTCCCTTGGATTACAAGAACCAAGTGGGAATGCCTGTCCGAGGCATCTTCGAATAAAAACCTTCCTAGCTTCAATAAAAAGAAAAAACGTAAAAAGATCCTGGGTGGTGAGGGAGAGGAAGAAACGATTTTCTACACCAAAGTGATCTCTAACCAGTATGGTGATTTTGGCTACCTTCGGCTCTCCAGCTTTTCTCCAGAAGTATTAAAACCTGATGAAATAATACTAAAATTTAGAGACGTCCTTAAAAATGATTTTGCCAATACCGATGGTCTGATTATTGACGTTCGAGGCAATCCCGGTGGCGAAGTGACTATTGCTGAAAGAATGCTCCAACTCGTAAGCCCTAAGCGAGTGGAGCCTATGAATGACATACTCAAAGTCTCAGACGCAAATTTGCAATGGCTAGAGCATACTGGCCCAAGAGACGAATTCACCAAAGCCTTTTATGAAGCGAGACAAATGGGTGAAGCCTACACTCGTCCTATTCCTCTTATTGCTCCAATGGAATTGAACAATTTAGGACAATTTTATTTCAAACCCGTTGTGGTCTTCACCGATTCATACTGCTACTCATCGTGCGACGTGCTGGCGGCACAGCTGCAAGATTACAAGCTGGCAACCATTTTTGGGGAGGATGAAACAACAGGGGCCGGCGGGGCCAATGTTTTCAAATTAAGTAAGTGGCTTGATGATTTAGGCCCAAATAATGGTCCCTTTGAAGCTCTACCAAATGGACAGGATATCTCCTTTGCCTTCCGTCAAACATTTCGAAATGGACTCAACGCTGGAAAACTGGTTGAGAACGAGGGGATAAAGTCCGACAGAATATTAAGACCAACGATGTCGGATTTATACAATGATGATGCTGACCAACTCAAAGTTATTGGAAAATTCTTAAACCAACAATCTCCAAAATATTCTTCTTGGGCCACTCTCCCACATGATGAACGTCAGGATTTAAAAGTTGGAGAAAAAGCAAAACTTACAATCAAGTGGGAAGAAGCCTCAACCATAACATTTAAGCAGAACCAAACTCAACTTTCAGCAATAGATGTTGCCAACAATAAACCTGATGGACAGTCATTTATTCTTCCCATTGAGACGCAAAAGCTCACTTCAGGGAGTCTGGAAATTCTGGGATCAAAAGGTACTACTCCAGCATGGAGAAAGATCTTTCATTACCGAGTAGTTCCACCAAGCACTCCCGTGAACTCTCCCCTTTCCTTTGCTCCAGAAAAATTTTCTTTTTACACAAAAGACGTTTCTCCCGAGATGGGGTGGAATGTTTCAGGAAATGGACTGCAA
>JAIFLR010000006.1 GCA_020048985.1 Halobacteriovorax sp.
AAAACATTTTTGTTTTCCTTTATAGCACTTGCAAAAGCAAGATCATTTTCAGGTACATTCTCGCGGTCAAGAAAGAAAAAGTCAAAAAAAACTGCCCTTTCACGTTGGCTTTGATCAATAATTCTTGAAAAACTATTCAAGACATCTGCATGCAGACTTCTACTAAAAGGCCATCTTCCTAAAGTTTCAATACTTCGATTATCCACACCAAGAATGAGAATATCAGGTGAAATATTCTCATTCTGAGTTTTGAGGACAATCCCTTCTTGTTGAATTTCAGGAGTAACAACCGTTCTTAACTTAAAATTGAAATCACTTAGTGAACGATCCCATTGAATAAAAAAAGCAAAGGGTGAGGCAAATGCAGTCCAGGTTATTACAGCAAAAACTATCAGTCCCAAGAGAAGACCAAAGTTCTTACTTTCAAGAATTGATCGTTTAAAAGCGGACCAACGTTTGCTCAATCTTGGCCTCCCTTATGATCTTACTCAGGAGTTAAGAAAATCACACGATCACGTCCAAGCTTTGTCCAACTTGACTCAGGAAATTTATCGAGAAGTTTTTTGTATGCTAGTACAGCTTTGTCAATTTCTTTACTCATTTCAAGAATTCTTCCTTGAGCAAAAAAAACTTGAGGAGCAAGCACCGGATTCGAAGAATAATACTTTTCAAATTCTGAGTAAATATTTAGTGCCTTCTCTATTTCTCCAGATTCTTCCTTACTGACTGCCGCATTAGTTAGTGCAATAGGAGATAGATAACTATTATGATCTTTCTCAAAAACAGTATAGAAGGCTTGTGATGCTTCACTCCATTTCATTTGTTCAGCATAATATATACCTTGTAAGAACCAAGCTTTGGAAAGTCCATAGCCTAGTGGCGCAGTTTTTTGGATCTCAGATAACTCTAGCTCCAAAGCTGCACCAAGAACCTTTTTTTTCTCAATATCTGTTTCATCCTGCCAAGAATTCAAATCCAATTGGCTCTTCTCGATCTTTGCTGCAAAGGCTATTTTTGTTGACGCATCGATCTGGGTCCATATAGCTAACCCAACAACCAAAATAAAAACTCCACCTACGATAAGCAGTAGAGCAGTTCGATTTTTCTGCAAGAAATTACTCACCGCTATCCTAATTGCAGTTCTGAAAGGAACCTTTTCAATATTTTGAGACATGACGAACTCCTTTTTCAACAGTTTCAATATTTAATTCTTTTATTAATTTTGATAAATAAGTTCGCTGGATACCCAGCTTTTCAGCAGCTTTTGTTTGATTGTTTCTACATTCCAACAAAACTCTATTAATAAGTCCTGCTTTGAAAATTTGAATTCCATTTTTTAGATCTCTTGATCCAGAATTTGTAATGTTCTCAACTGACATGCCCAAATCTTCTTCTACTATTTGTTCACTAGAAGTCAAAACAACAGCTCTTTCAATTGTGTTTTGTAATTGCCGCACATTACCCGGCCAATCATCATTGATAAGACTTTTCATAGCTGAATCTTCAAAATTCCTTATGCTTTTGTGAAAGCGAACATTAAACTCACGCAGAAAGAAACCTGCCAAAAGAGGAATATCTTCACGCCGCTCCCTTAGCGGAGGCACTCTAACTGGAAGTACATTAAGTCTATAAAAAAGATCTTGTCTGAAATTTCCTGCTTCAATTTCATCTTCTAAAGATAAATTCGTAGCAGCAATAATTCGAACATCGAGAGCAATTGTCTGGCTACCACCAACACGCTCCAGCGACTTTGTTTGGAGAACCCTTAAAAGTTTCGATTGAAGCAATGGTGACATAGCACCAATTTCATCCAAAAACAGAGTCCCTCCCTGTGCTTGTTCAAAACGACCGAAGTGATCAGCAATTGAACCGGTATATGCGCCCTTTACACTTCCAAAAAGCTCTGTTTCCATGAGTGCTTCTGGTAATGCTGCACAATTCACTCGAACAAATGCACCTTGACTGCGAGAACTATTCTTATGTAGATACTCGGCAATAAGTTCCTTTCCAGTTCCATTCTCACCTGTAATCAATACTGCAGAATCAGTAGAAGCATATTTTCTGCATAGATTAAGAAGTTCAATCATGCGAGGATTTCTTGTCAAAATCGATTGCGGTACCGGTTTTGCTTCAAGAACTGTTTTAAGAGTCTGCAACTCTTCTTTCATCGCTTGGAAATTCTTCGCATTTTGAATAGCAAGTCCGGCTTGGTTTGAAAAAAGTTCTAGCCAAGTTAGGTCCTCGTCAGTAAACGACGCCCCTCCCCTTTTGTTGATCATTTCCAAGACACCAACACATTGTTCCTTTACGCGTAAAGGAACAGCAATAATACTTTGGGTTGGAAAACCAATATTCTTCGATATGATAGAATAAAAACGAGCGTCCTTTGCAACTTCAGGAACGTGTATCGAGGTGTTATGCTCTGCTACCCATCCCGCTATTCCTTCACCTTTCGGAACTTTAAATGACTTCACAGCTTCACTCTTAGATCCAAGTGCTACAATAAATTCAAGAGACTGTGATTCCGTTTGAACAAGCAACAAAGAAGAAGCCTCTCCATCCGTAAGTCTTGTAGCAGATTCAAGAATTTGAGTAAACAAATCATTTAAATCAAAAAAACGTGAATTAAGTAACTCATTGATCTCGAGAAAAGCTTCCAGCTTGTGGGGATCGATGGCAAATTTGAACATCGGACCTCAACTAAGCACCTGTTATTTCTTTAACAGGTCTCCCAAACGGAAACTAGAATGATCTTCCTCATGAGAGATATAGCGACTCATTTCTTCTCTCTGTTGCTGTCTTACAAAATCTTTCAGTGAGAGAGAAAGTTTTTGTTTGTCCGTAGCAACTTCCAACACAGAAACCTTCAACTTATCACCGATATTTAAAGATTTCATAAAATCATCAGGACTTTGATCTCGCGAGTCACACAGATTACTCTTTGCTATCAGTCCCTCAATACTTCCGGCAACACGAAGAAAAACACCAAAGTCAGTCTTACTAACTATAGTTCCCTCAATGAAAGAGCCTCGCGGATGACTTTTTCTCAAGCTTTCCCAAGGGTCATCATTAACTTGTTTCATACCTAAGCGTATACGCTTAGCTTCTATATCGATCTCCAGGACCTTTACCTCAACCATCTGACCGTCTTTGACTTCAGAGGTTGCATTCTTGACCCTTTTTGTCCACGATAAATCATCAACATGAAGAAAACCGTCTACACCATCTTCTAACGTAACAAATGCTCCTGCTGGAGTGACTTTTTTTACAGGAGCGGCAATGATAGAGCCTACAGGGAACTTCAGAGCAACTTCTTCCCACGGGTTTGCACCTGCTTGCTTTAGTCCTAGGCTTATTCGAGTTTGCGTCAGGTCATAACCCAAGATTTTCGTTTGGACCATGTCACCGGGTTTCAGTAGTTCCTTTGGATGCGATATCCGTTTTACCCAGGACATTTCAGAAATGTGAACTAAACCCTCAATCCCCTCTTCAATCTCGACGAAAGCACCAAAATCAGCTAACTTTGTCACCTTACCTGAGACAAGATCGCCAATCTTGTATTTTTTTTCGAAAGCTGTCCACGGATTATCACCGAGGGCTTTTAGCGACAGGTTGATTTTTCTTTCCTGAGCATCAAGCTTGACTACTTTAAGTCTGATTTTATCGCCTTTATTTACAAAATCTTTTGGTCTTGCGACATGACCCCAACTCATGTCGTTAACGTGAAGAAGGCCATCAAATCCACCCAAATCTACAAAAGCCCCGAAAGATGTAAAGGTTTTGACCTCACCCTCAACTACATCACCTTCTTTGTGCTTCGCAAAAAACTCTTCTCTTTTTTTATCAGTTTCTTGAAGAAGCAAATCTCTACGATTGAGAACAATGTTTGCCTTCTTTTCCCAAACAAGTTTTTCAACTAAGAAAGACCCTGACTTGCCCAATAGCTCTTCAGGAACCTCAACACGCGATGAGTCCGCCTTGGAAAGCGGCACAAATGCCAAATACCCATACCCAAGATCAACTTCGTATCCACCCTTCACAACCTTAGTAAATTTGCCTGTGAGAGGGAGTTTGCTTTCAAATGCATTCTTGAGTTCGTCTCGAAAAGAAAGTGCATCAGCCTTTTCTTTACTGATTTCTATATTTCCCTTGGAAGATTCTTTTCTAACCAGCACAACCTTGATTCGATCGCCGACCTGAGGTGCTATCAAAAACTCAGATAAGGGTAGAATTCCATCTGACTTGTACCCTATACCAACACTAACACTATCTGAACTAACAGATATCACCGTACCCTCAACGAGGCTGCCCTCTTGGAGGTTTTCCAAATTTTTGAGGTATTCTTCTTGAAGAATTGTCTGATTGTTGTCGGTTTCTGCCATGGCTGGTACAGGACTCCTGGACTGTTGACGGTATTCGAGGACGATGCTGTCCACTTTCTCACAAACTGCCCTAATGGTCAAGCTCGAACTATCAACCAGTATACAACCCGAAGTGATTACGAGAGCGCCTTCAGGCTTTGTTCTGTCAATCTCATCTCGAGATTGAATCGATTCAAGGATGGTTTGGTAGTTTTGACCCTCAGGGCGCTCTTGGAAACGACGCTGAGCTCTAATCTCAGGGTTGGCATCCAAGAAAATACGGATCTCAGCATTCGGGAAAACTACGCTGGTAACATCCCGACCTTCACAGACCAAGTCGTGAGAAGAGGAAAGGCTCCTAAAATACCGATTAAGGTTATCTCTAAGTGCGGGGATCTCAGATACAAGGGCTACCCAGCGATCCACAACAGAGGAATGTAATTCTCGAGAAAGACCTCGGCCATTAGCGATAATTTCACTCTCATCAAATTCCCATTCTATTCCTTGGACGAGAGTTAATAGTTCATTGACTGGAAACGGATCAGCTGGAATAATACCTTGTTCCAACCCCAAAAAAGTAACAGTACGATAATACCGTCCGGTATTGAGGTAATAGATTTTCCATTTTTCAGCCAAGTAACGTGCTAAGGAACTTTTACCTACTCCAGCGGGACCATCGATGGCAATAACCAAGTTAGGCCTCCCCTGCAATCCGAAGAGCTTTGATTTCTTGTTCACTCAGCTTCCGA
>JAIFLR010000037.1 GCA_020048985.1 Halobacteriovorax sp.
CCTACGAGGGTGTAAGTCAGATCTTTTGAAATGGTTTCTGAATAGGGAATACGGTAGAGTTTCCAGTAGGACATATCAGCTTTGGCCCGAACACATATGGCCCTGGCCGAATAGCCTTCAGTTTCCTGTGAGAATTTGGCATGATCATTCAGCAGAATGCCATCTTCCATTCCCCGATCAATTAAAATGATATTTTTTTCAACAACTTTGAGAATCTTGACACCATTGAGTCTTTCAAAAGACTCAAGCGCATAGACTTGCAGAGAAAATAATAAACCCAAAATAATCCACATTTAATGAGTGTAATCGATTTTGGGTTTATTAAAAGAGTTTAGTAATTGAGGACGGAGTGGACGGGATGGCCTTCTTCGGTAAACTTATTCAAAAAAGTCAGGTTAATCAAAAGGGCCATCGCTTTAACCTCAAAGTTATTGCGGCCGCAGAGATTCATGACCGCTTTGAGTGTTCCACCGGTTGCTAATACGTCATCAACTAGAACCACACGGCCGGGTTGGCGGTTAATAAGCATTTCCAGAGTGTCAGTGCCATATTCTAGTGCATAGGATTCAGAAATGACTGGAGGAGGGAGTTTTCCTTTTTTTCTCACAGGGATAAAGCCCTTGCCTTTCAGAGTGGCCATGGCAGCACCGAGGATAAAACCGCGGGATTCAATCCCTACAACGTAATCAATTTCTTCCCAGTTAATGGTCTTTGACATCGCCTCAATCACTTCTCCAAAGCGCTCCTGCAATAGAGGAGAGACGTCTTTGAAGATAATCCCTGCCTTAGGGAAGTCTGGGACATTACGGATATGGGATTCAAATGAATGCATAAAGGACTCCTGAACTCGAAAAATTTAAACCGAAACTACCACTCTCATTGTCCAAAAACTAGACGGCATTTGCAGATCTGACGGTTTGGTTAGGTTAAGTCTCCGGAATCTTATGGATAATGTGGCCCAAGCCTTGCTCTCTAAAGAGCAAAGGGGTCAAGATGCTGATTAAAATAACATTTGTTTTGTTACTAGGAATTACCTCCCAGGCCTTTGGGAACATCCATAACAAGATTGATACCCTTGGAACCTCAAAAGCTGGCCAGTTTGTCGCCCTGGAAGAGTATGGTTATAGGGCCCACACTCATTCTTATTTTGTCACAATCAAAATTATCAATGTGTGGACTAAAGAATATGTCGGATCAACTATCGAAGTTGTGGAGCCTGCACTTCGTCCTGTGAATTTGAATCAAGCGCGACAAAAGGCCAAGAGTCTGGCGTCGGAGAATCTGAGAAGATTTAAAATCTTAGGATAAGTTTTTTAAAGACTCGAGAAACTTCGGAACCTTTTCACCAGCGCTTCCCTGAATAAAGACGTCAATGACTCCACTCTGGGGAATGAGTTCCTGATTAATACAAAATGTTTTGGCCCCATTAATTTTCGCCATTTCTAGAAATCCCGCAGCTGGATAAACAACTCCACTGGTTCCGATGGTGACAAATAGATCAGCGCTTTGAACTAGAGGAATAATTTTTTCCATAAACATAGGATTCTCACCGAACCAAACGATGTGCGGACGGATGGGTTGTTTGCAGCAAGGAGAAAGTGGTAGAAAATTTCGATAATCTAGTTTGTAGTGATGAAGATAGTGAGGGGAGGCTTTCTGATCAGCATTACATAATTCCGTATTCTGGGGAGCGTAGTTACCCTCCAAGTCAAAGTAAGCGTAATCATCAAAATAAACAGTCTCACAACTAGTGCATCGAGATTGGTGAAGAGAGCCATGCATGCAAATAGGATCAAGTCTATGAAAACGGTCTGCACGCTGGTGCAAAACATCAACGTTCTGAGTGATCAGGTGAATATCAAAATTCGAATGTTCTTCGTTGGCAAAGTTGGCCAGAGCTTCATGGGCCATATTAGGTTTTGCGTTTGCTGCCTGAATTCTTCGCATGGAGTAGAAGCGCCAAACAAGTAGTGGGTCCTTGTTATAAGCTTCTGGGGTCGCGACGTCTTCCACGCGGTGATTCTCCCAGAGTCCACCAGCGCCACGAAACGTACCCAATCCAGATTCCGCCGAGATTCCTGCTCCGGTAAGTATGACTATGATTTTGTTGGTCTTTGAATCCATACCTTGATGAGACATCCCTGATTGCCGTTTGTAGAGTAGGCAAATTTCGCCAGTCGCAAATAGGGGCAATTTTCGAGATAATATGAGTCAGGAATCCCATGGGAAATTCCTCCCAAGGCGCCTTCAGGACTAAATCATGTGCGGACTTCTCGCTTATTCGGGTGATGCAACTAAATTTGAAAATTTTGCTACCAAGTTCGATGATCTTCGTCACCGAGGACCGGATGATACTGAGATCATGAAGGTAGATAATGGGAACGCCACTTTTTGTTTTCATCGCCTTGCTATCATGGATCCAACCCAGAAGGGTCATCAGCCCTTTCAGGACGCACAAACTGGCAACGTGATCATGTGTAACGGTGAAGTTTATAATTACGAAAAATTAAAATCAATCTACGAAAAATCCCATCAGTTTAAATCAGAATCGGACTGTGAAGTGCTGGTTCCGATGTATAAAGAACTTGGTATCGCCAGACTGTGTCAGCAGCTAGATGCTGAGTTTGCTGTTGTGATATGGGATCAATCAAAAGGTAAACTAATTGCGGGCCGTGATCCAATTGGAATTCGTCCTTTGTATTTTGGTTATACTTCAGAGAACAAAATAATGTTCGCCTCAGAAGCGAAGGTGCTCATTCCTTTTTGTCAAAAAGTTGAAAACTTTCCTCCGGGGCATTTTTATGATGGAGAAAAATTTGAGAGATATTCAGACTTAACGACGGTAGTGAATTATAGTTCAAAACCACTCGAGTCTCATCTCAAAGACATTCGTGAAAAGCTTATCGAGGGCGTAAGAAAACGTCTCGTGGCCGACGTACCTGTTGGGTTTTTGTTATCAGGCGGACTTGATTCAAGTCTCGTTTGTGCTATTGCCAACGATATCCTGAAAAAACCGATCACTACATTTGCGGTTGGACTAGATCATAATCCGATTGATATTCACTATGCCAAAACGGTTGCCGATTATATTAAATCTAATCACACTCCAGTCTATTTCAACAAAGAAGATACGCTTGGGGTACTGGATAAACTGATCTGGCACTTGGAGACCTGGGACATCACCTCTATCCGCGCCTCAATTGGGATGTATCTTGTTTGTAAACACATTCACGAGAAAACTAATATCAAAGTTGTTCTTACCGGTGAAATTTCTGATGAGCTGTTTGGATATAAGTACACCGATTTTGCTCCGTCGCCAGAGGCTTTTCAGCTCGAATCTAAAAAACGAGTCGATGAACTTTATATGTATGATGTTTTAAGAGCGGATCGTTGTATCGCTGCCAACTCACTTGAGGCTCGTGTGCCTTTCGGGGATCTGGATTTCGTCAGAACAGTCATGGAGATTCCTCCTGAATTTAAAATGAACACAACCGGAATGGGAAAGTGGATGCTGCGCGAAGCTTTCAAGGAAACTAAACTGTTACCTGAATCAATTCTTTGGCGCGAAAAAGCCGCCTTTTCAGATGCCGTTGGTCACTCAATGGTTGATTACTTAAAGGAATTTGCGGATTCAAAATATACTGATCATGACCTGGTCGCCGCTAAAGAAAAATATCCGTATGGAACTCCGTTTACAAAAGAGTCTTTGCTCTACAGAGATATTTTTGAAAAGCATTTTGCGGGACAGTCTGGATTGATAAAAGATTTCTGGATGCCAAATAAAGAGTGGTCTAACTGTAACGTAGCAGATCCTTCTGCCCGAGTTCTTCCTAATTATGGTAAGTCAGGGGTCTAGATGCCCACTGACTTAAGAGCATCATCAACGATGTCGCATGTATCTGAACTTTGACTCTTACATTCTTCCATCAGGGCCTTACGGTAATCAGAAAACTGATTCCAATGACCGACATAACGAGCGCAGACATTTTATTTGGGATACCACTTAAAATATGAACACCACAGCGGTCGTTATCTCCAGTCGGTATACAACCTTCGGCAAACTTTTCGAATCGACTGGTTTTTAAGTCATCCATATGTCCTGGCTGAGGTGACAAACCTTTTGAAGGATCCATCATATCTCTGAGCGCGTGGGCTTTTTTGGCATAGTCACCATGTAGGATGCTTGCACCAATAAGATAAGGATTGCTTAAAAGTTTGTTGTGACGGTAATTCACGATGATTCCAAAAACGTCGGCCAAATGCTCATTCAGGGCACCTGACTGGCCTTCGTATTTAAGATTTGAACTGGTCTGAATTACAGCGTGGGTATATTCGTGGCCAACCACATCTAAAGCTTTCTCGAAGTTATCAAGCCCTTTATCGTCACCAGCTCCAAACATGAAGCGTGTTTTTGACCAAGCTGCATTTTGTTTGGAACCAAGGATATCAAGCAATGTGAACCTGTTGATGTTAAGAGAGGCCAGGATATCTGCACCCTTACCGTCCCAGCTTCTTCTTGAAAATTCATCAGCGTAGAAATCTCTGACTTTCTCTAAATTTGAGTTAAGAATTCTTGCTGTCTTAGGAAGAAGTATTGATTTTTTTTGTCCATCTTCCAGAACCAGTGCTCCGGGTTTGAACATACTGATAATCTGTGGAATAAATTTAGCGTCGTAGATTTTAATTGTCCCATTATCGTGAGCAAAGGCGGAAGCCGATAAACAAGCGAGTCCAAGAACAATTCCACGAAGTTTCATGCTTTTTCCTTAGTAAAAAATCAATGGAAGAACGATACGCCGAACCTTGCCGCATTGCGACAAGGTATGTAAAAATGACAGGTTAAGACTTAAAGAATGGCTTGAAGTTCAGCGTGGGAGAGTTTTCTGTGACGGTCATGCTTCTCGGACTTGAGCTTATCCCATTCCGGTTTTTTATAAACGTATTTGTTAAAAACTTCTCGAACCTTTTCGCCGTAAAAGAGCTCCATTTCAGCAATGAAATCTTCCGTAAAGATGGGTTCAAAAATTTTCTTTTCCAAGAGCTTATTCATGAAGGGTTTGAGGCCACCCTTGGATGCAAATTTGTGATCTAAAAAGGACATGAACTGAGCGCCAAAACCGTAGGCGGCAGTATCTGTTTTGCGTGTATATGGAGCGTGGGCAGCCATTGAAGAAGATCCGGATAAAGTTGAAAGTCTGCGGTAGCCACCATCTCTCCAGCTGGCCAAGGCTTCATCGATCCATCCAGCATTGCCATTGGCCGGTGCCACGCCACGAGCGAAGTAAGAGTGAAACATTTCGTGCTCAAGGGCATTTTCATTTGTGACAGTTGCCCCAGCGTATTCCATTCCGCCTAATCCCATGTGAGCTAGACTGGCATTATAAATGGTAAGTGATGCGTGAGGGAAAGGTCCGTAATCCCCTTCAAGTTCAACCATCGTTCTTTGAGCATAGTCCTTAAGACCATTGAGAATGCTAGTTGCATTAGATGCATCGGCCATATAAACGGCTACCGGTATGTCACGACCATTAACCGACTTAAAAGTAGTTTCAATGAGCTTCACGCTTCCTACTGGAGTCGTATGAAAGTAGAGGCTATTAACGGTGAAGTATTCAGGGAATTCAATTTTTGCCTTAGTTTCAGAAAGCCAGCTTACTTGTCCATTGGCAAAAATATGCTGCTTAGTTTTGAGACCAAGGTAGTTTAGATTAAAGGTCATTTTCACACGGTCGTATTCGAGATTAACCGGGATATAGCGCTCTAAATAATAGCGGTCTTCAAGATCGGTTACCCAGAAGGCACTCTTCACTCCTGTTGGTGTGTACTCAATAAGATTATTGAGAGGAACTCTTATTTCCAGATCGTAACTGCCAACTGAAAGCTTTTTGTTAATGACTCGAATTTTGGTTTCGTTAGAAGGAGTTGAAACATCCAGCGCCTTAACTTCAATCCCATCTACAGTTACTAAAGTTGGCTCCTGGATGAGGTCAAACACCGGATAGCCTGCTTCAGGGACATTCAATTTAATACGGGCCACAACCTCAGATTTCTTCCTCGCTATATCAAAGGTGATGTCGTAGATGGCTTCGTCAAAATCAACAAAGACTGCTTTTGCATCAAGATATGAAAAGCTTGTAGGCCTATGAGTAATGTCGTTGTCGGAGGCGTAGGCAGAAATAGAAATAAGTATAATAAGTGCAAGTAGTTTCATGAGTGGTCCTTTGTACTGGACTAACCTACCTCTAAGGATAAAAAGTGCAAAGAATATGTGAGTTTATTTTAGAAAAAGCGCCCCGGATGGGGCGCTTTTTACACTACTTAGGCGTAGTTAAAGTTTCAAAAGTTGCAACTGGCGAGTCATAGCCCTCGAAATAGTGGTGACCACCTAGGATGCCGAGAGTGTTTTCATCCAACTTAAAAACCTGTGAGAAGCCTTTAGTTTCAATTAGGCAGCGACCAGTATGACTCCATGTAGAGCGCAGAAGATCCATACCATAAATATGAGAAACATACTCGTAGTTCATTTCTCCCGTTTTAAACATGCCACCGAAAACATAAAGGTGATTGTTTAAGATTTCAGCAGCGGGGGCAAACGTAGCAAAAGGTAGTGGAGTTAATTCTTTTACTTTACCGTCATTTGGATCAATAGAAGTGACGTTATTGAGAAGTTCAAAGTGCGAAGCACCCTGACCTAATCCACCGACTAGAACAATTTTTCCATCATGCTCAATACCTGTGAGCGCGCGACGAAGGGGAAGCGGCAGCTTGTAATTAGCGATTTCGATCTTCTGAGTTTTGAGATCAAAAACTTCAATGGTATCTAAAAATATTCCATCCAGATCATTTTCAAATTTAGGAGTCGAGTTCCATCCACCAGCGATATAAACTTTGCCCTCAATTTCAACTGCCACGTTAGAGGAACGGGGAGAAAGAAGTTTACCAATGGTTTCCCACTTATTGGCGGCAATGTCGTAGCGATCGATTTGATCTAGAGACTTCCACTTAGGTTTGTGATCGGGAGAATAAGCAAAGCCGCCGAAAGCGTAAATGTAATTTCCGAAAGCTGCCAGCTGATATCCATGGGCCTTGGCCGGACGAGGAGCAAGCTCCTTCCATGAGTTGGCTTCAGAGTCATAAACAATAAGCATATCGCTGAATGATTCTGGGGGATACGTGTGCTCAGCTCCCTGATGTCCGCCACACATATAGA
Source organism: Halobacteriovorax sp. (assembly GCA_020048985.1). Taxonomy (GTDB): domain Bacteria; phylum Bdellovibrionota; class Bacteriovoracia; order Bacteriovoracales; family Bacteriovoracaceae; genus Peredibacter. The sequence goes on from JAIFLR010000037.1 coordinate 7,211, forward strand.
GTTTTCCATTATGAGTGACAGTTCCAAAAGATGAACGAGGATTTCCAATGAATGGAGCTTTAAGTGCTTGAGTGATAGTTGTGTTGCCCGAGAACTGTGGAGAGTAAAAATCGACTTCCTCATTTCCCAGGACGTCTTGATTGATTCCGATCCATTCACCTTTAATAAGTTTGAACAAGCGGTAGTGACCTGACTTGTTCGAGGCAAAGGCGAGGGAATTGTCTGGCATAAAGGAAGGTGCCATTTCGTCTTTCGCGTCATTCGTTAATTGGGTGGTTACACCAGTTGATCTCTCGAGAAGATAAATATTCCAATTTCCATCTTTTTTAGAAGTATAAGCAATCAAGCGTTCATCAAAGGAGAGGGCCGGCGACATTCCTTCAGCGAGGACAGTCTTTTTATTTTCGATGCGGTCAAATAAAATAATTTCTTTTTTACCCGCGCTGTTTCGCTGATAAACCACAAAAGTTCCGTCCGAAGAAGGACGTGGGAAGTAGGATTCTTCGTTTTCATCCAAAACTTTCGCAGCATCGAGTGAGTAATCAGCTAGTCCCTGACCTTGGCGGTTTACTTCAAGTGCTCGATCAAAATAAAAAACGGTATTTTTAGATTTAGGACCTGGAGCTGAATAGTAAATATATCGGCCATTCTTTGTGAACTTAGGGTGAAGGATCATTCCCTTTTGCTGGGCATGAAAACGTTGGGTAAGGTTTTTTCCAAGGTGCTGATATGTGATACTAAGGTCACTTTGATTTGGCCCTTCGACATAAACAACTTCCTGACCATCAGGAGTGATATCTGGATAAAGCGCCCAATTCTTTGAAGTTAGGTCATTCAGTGCACGCGCAGGCGCATTATACGGCTGAAGGATGACGGATTTTCCCTGCTGATTTTCCTGCATATAAACAACGTCCGCCCAAACCAAGTTTGAGATCATGAGTCCCAGAAGAACAACTAATTTCATGCACAAGCTCCTTTTGAAATAACCCAAGAATCATAAGCTGTGGTGTTTGATATATCAAACTAATTTCATTTAGCGCTGGGCGAAAAAAACATATTTTACCGATTTCGGAGAATGAAAAGACTCGCTAGAATATCAACATGGTCCGCCTCTATCACCTCCATTTTAAGCAGCTCTCAAACAACGTTAAAATTTTCCTCGCTGGAAATTTTATCCAAGGCATTGGTCTGTCGATCTATGGACTTTTGTTTAACCTGTATCTTAAAGAACTTGGATACGGAGAATCATCCATTGGAAATCTTATTTCCACCACCAGTCTCGGTATAGCCGTGATGGCGATACCTGCTGCTTTCATCATAGATAAGTTTCATGTGAAGCATTTGGTTGTAACAGGAATGATTCTGTCATCTGCTTTTTATTTTTTTCAGGTTCTCAATACAAGTGAATCGATGCTTTTTGGATTTGGTCTACTGGCCAGCATGTTCCAGGCACTTTTTAATATTTCCGTCGCCCCATTTTATCTGCGAAACTCGACACCTCAGGTGAGAATTTATCTTTTCACTTTGAACTCTGCTTTAAATATGGTGGCGCACTTCCTTGGCTACTTAGTAGGACGAGTTGGAATTGTGACCGTAAGGACCATATGAAAACTTTTTTTGCCGATGCT
>JAIFLR010000064.1 GCA_020048985.1 Halobacteriovorax sp.
GAATTTGGTTAAAGACGAATACAAAACCTATCAGATTTATACACTGATGGATCGCGCGATTCCTTATCTTCAGGATGGATTAAAACCCTCTCAGCGCCGTATTCTTTTCACTCTTTGGAAGAATTCTAATAAAGGCCTGGTTAAAGTAAGTTCTTTGACCGGTCTCGTTTTAACTCTTCACCCACACGGCCCGGCCTCAGTTGAGCAATCAATTGTGAACCTTGCTCAAGATTACACTTTCTCCAATAACTATCCTTTAATTGATAAAAAAGGGTACTTCGGAGAAAGAATGGAAACTCAGGCAGCTGCTGCCCGATACATTGAGTGTAAATTAGGCAAAGTGGCAGAACTTTTACTTTTTGATGATATGAACCAGGTTGAAATGGTTCCTAACTATGATGAGAAAGTGATGGAGCCAGTAGGGCTTCTTCCAAAACTTCCCATCATGCTTTTAAACGGAGCTGAAGGTATCGGTACCGGCTTCTCTTCAGTCATTCCAAGTTTTAATCACGATGATATCATTAAATCCATGATCTCATTTGTTGAGACTGGAAAAATTAAAAAGATCAAACCTTACTTCCGTTATTACACTGATAAAGTGGAAATGGATGAGAAAGGAAGAATCATTACTCGCATGAGCTTTAAACAAGTGGGCGAGAAGATCTTTATCACAGAAGTTCCTCGTGGCTACGATGCTCAGAAGATTTATCGTCACCTTAATAAGCATATGGATGCAGATTTCTTAAAAGACTACATCGACTCCTCAGTTGATAACATTATTAATATTGAATTGATGTTTAAGCGTGGTCAGACTCCTTCTCTTGAAGAAGTTGAAACAACTATGGGTGTAGTGAGTTCAATTGTTCCTAACTACACATTGATTACCCAAAAAGGTGTCAAAGTTTTCCATACGGTTGAAGAGATTCTGGAAGTCTTCACGGTGCAACGTGTTGCCGTGACGAAGCGCCGCTATGAGCTTCTTATCTCGGACTATGAAGACCGCTTGATGAAAAACAATGAGATCATCCGATTCATTAAAGAGAAGCATTACGCAATTGCTGAAAAGAAAGCTAACCGTAAAGATTATATCGATTACCTCTCTAAATCGAAATTTCATTATGCTGAATACCTGGCCGATATGGCGATTTACCGCATGACTAAAGAAGAAGTTGAAAAACGTCAGCTTTTAATCAAAGAAGAAACTTCTGCCTTGGCCGATTTTAGAAAAGTCCTTAAATCACCTGAACTTCTTAAAAAGAAACTCATCGAAGAATTAACGGAAGTTGGTAAAAAACTTTCTGCTATTATGGATGAAAAAGAAAAAGATAAGAAAAAAGCGTTTTCTAAAGGTGGAACAGTCAAACCACCAAGCAGAACCAGACAATAATTTTTAATTCAAGGGCCCTTTCGAGGGCCCTTTTTTTCATGAGTGTATATAAAGCCCAAGTAAACTACCGCAAAAATCGAACCGCAAACTAAAAACCACTGAAGATCGTTTTTGAAAAAGCTCTGAACTAGAACAGAGCTTACCGACAAACTCAGCGACAATGCCGTATAGGTAATAAGTTTTCTTGTTGGAAACATGTCTCTCCATTCCCATTTCATAATTTCTTTTGAAAATTTTAGACCCCAGAATTTAGGAATAAACTTCAAAACAATGGAGATCATAAGAATGGTTTTGGTATCTACCCAAAGGGACGCCAAGTATATGGTAGCGATGGAGATCGCCGTAAAGATGCAATAGACTTTCAGGATCCAGCCGCTTCTTCCTGTTGCTCTCGGCACTGAATCGTGTGGAAACATGAGAAGTAGGTAACTGAAGGCAAAAATTTGCAAATAGGGCGCAGAATCCATGAACTTATCAGTGTAGAGCATCGAGACAATCGGACGAGCAAAGATAAAAAGACCAAATAGAGAGGGGATAATAAGAAAGGCAATATCACCTATGCTTTTTTGAAAATGCTTGGCCCCTTCGGTGAAGTTTCCCTGAATGTAGGTGCGTGAAATATTCGGAATTAGTGTTTTTTGCACTGACATTTCTAATAGGTAGAGGGGCGGGATCACTAGGCAGCCCATTGAGTAAAAAGCAAATGAACTGGTATCTAGTTTTCCCGACAAGAGAAGCAAGTCAATCTTATCAATAAAAAATCCTAAGCAGCCCGTAAAGGAAATAGGGAAACAATAGATCATGACTTTTTTAATGTGGGCCCAATCAGTGCTGAGCGCTACTTGGTTTTGCTTCCGGTTGAGATAACTGGATAAAAGAATTTTCAACGCAAGCAGGATCGCATAGAAAAAAATCATCCAATACAAGTTGCCTGTTTTTATGGCGATTATGACAAAGCCAGCTGCCTTCAGGACTTCTGAGAGGGTGCTGAAGAGTGAGCCTCGCAAGGACTTTCCACTTGCAATTGTGACTTCTGAGTAGTGAGAGCTGGGGCAAATAAGAAATCCGGTCACCAGCATGATGTTGATATAGGTAACAGGCAGTCCCAGAATATCGGAGAGATAGTGCCTGAGTGGAAAGCCTATTATCAGAACTAAAGATGAGAGTAAGAGTGTTAGTGTCCAGGTAGCGTTGAGATACTCTTGTTTCTCTTTGCCTTCTTTGCCTGACCAGAAATAGACTGAATGGACCGGACCACCGGCCATTACGATAAAGGGGATTGCTGAGAGGTGGAGGAAAAAGATTTTATAAATCCCTATGTCCTCGGTGCTTAACAGCCGCACCAAGAAAAGCGGCAAGAACAAGTTTCCCAAGGAGCTAAAACTGCTAAGTATAAAAATGGGCCAGTGGCCCTTGGAGAGTTTTTGTAACATTATGGTCGAGCTTTTTTCCATTCTACGATTGCAGCTTGAAACTGATTCGCAATGGCATCACACTGGGCCTGTGTTCCGCAGTTATGTCGTCCTTTTACTTTTGCCACTAATCTAGAGTTTGCTGGGGTCGTAAAATTCACTAGTGTTTGAGTTAAGACCACGTCATGTGCCTGTTTGTAATCATTATGGGCATGGGGTGGATTTTGAGTGGTGTGGCATCCAATGCAGTTTGTTCGAGAAATTGGATACACGTTAAGTCTGAAAGACTCTTCTGACGCTGCCAAGGCCGGATCGTCAATTATTCCATCGTCAATTTTGAGTTCCTCAAAAGAGAATGAGATTTTATCCCCATTCAGACCTTTGTCTTTAATTACCAACATGGCGTAGTCAGAGAGTTTGCCAATGGCCGGTGTCGCCACTTTATCAACAATGGTAAAGGCTGAATGTTGAGGGTTGTAGGACCCATTGACCAAAAGTTTTATATTCTTCACTTTGACGTCTACGGCAGTCGTAACGATTCTTGGATTTTGAAATTTATAGCTATAAGGATCATAGTCAATAAGATCAACCTTAAAAAGAATGCCAGGTACTTTGAGTGCCTCTGACATGTCGTAAGTGAGGGTGACAGCAGTAAGGTCAGCTGCCGTGTTTCCATTGAAAGTTGCATCCGAAGTCACCACAACTTTCTTGATCTTTGTGCCGTCTTTGCGCTCTCTAATTTGCAGTGAATGAGTTCCAGTCGTCATGGTAAAAGTATTATTTTCTAGCTGACGCCATTCCCATTCGTTAGTTACTGGGATCTCCCATTCTTTAATACCTGAACTAGTGGTGGTGATATTGGTGTAAAAGCCGTTATCACTGGTATTGGGTGCATGGACCAGACCCCAGATGCGGTAGTTTGCACTATTTTGTCTGACCACAAAATTTAAAGAAGCACTTCCTGCATTGGGATTATTATTCGCGAGCGTTGTATTTCCAGCGTTCGGAACAGAGAGATAGATGCCGTCTACTGATGAAGCCGATTTAACCATTGGTGGATTAAGCATCGCCGCATCCACGTTGAGATTAATTACGTTTAGTTTGACGCCATTTTGAGAAACAGCAAATTCTTCACTGAGAAACTTACTTTGAGCTGTGTAGACATTTGTATCCACCGCAGCTTCTTCTTCAGGGGCAGTGCCTGATGCTTTAATGGCTTCGTTCCACTCAGAAATGGCCGCTTCCATTTCAAGGGCGTTCTCTTCACAGTCTCCCCAGCAGTTGTGATTATCTTCTCTGAGTTTTTTGACCATTCGAGATGAAGGAATATTGCTAAAGTTGACTTTGAAGTTTGCCACTATGGCGTCGTGGGCCGTCTTTAAGTCATCTGAAGCATGGGCCGGCTGTTGGGTCGAGTGGCAGCTGATGCAATTTGTTCTAGTAATGGGATACACAGTCTCTGCAAATGCCTGGTAAGAACTCGCTGCTGATCCACCGTAGATGTTGCTTTCAAAATAAAGTGCTGAAGGCGAAGCAAACGGACTTCCACAATTGTTGTAAACAACCATAATGGCAGCAAGTGATAAAATTGTAATGGCCTTAAAAGCATTTACACCCAAAGCATACTTCCTTAGCGAAGCTTATTAAACACAAGGTACTTATCCAGATTATTTCTGAATGGATCTTCTCCAACAACTGATTCCAGCATGCCTTCTTTTCCATGGAGGGCCAGGTAATTGGCCACCATCGCCTTTGAAAGATTCACAACCGAATTACTTGTGAGTAAGGCCGAATTTTCGACACTCGAAGTCGTTGTTCTAAAGTGCCCGACCTGTCTTTTTCCGGCATTTCTTAATTGTGGTCGCCCATCTTTTTTAAACACCATCATGAAAGAAGAAGAACGCTGACCAGAGTCTCCAGACCAGGCAAATTTGCCTCGTCCACCAGCGGTATTGTCGATAGTCGTATTGGCGGCAACTCCGCCATCTGTTAGAACAATGATGACTACATCTTTTTGTTTTCTAGCTGCAAGCTCAACAATTCGCCCAATGACCTCGCCAACTTCTACATCTTTTTGTTCTCCAGTGGCACGCTCTCCTGTGTGGTAGTCATAACCACCCATTTCAATTGTCGCCGCACCAACAAAACCATCAAGTACCATTTTGGCGATGGTGGCGGATTTTCGTTGATTCCCGTCACCTGCGATATTTGGGAAAACTGCCGTCACCAACGGGTCCAGAGTTGGATCTAATAGGCTTGGAACAAAGGTTTTCA
>JAIFLR010000025.1 GCA_020048985.1 Halobacteriovorax sp.
ATTCATGTCTCATTCGCTGTTTCTACAGTCGTCCTTTATGCCTTCATGGTTTACACTGGAAGAAAATTATTAGCAGGTCAAAATCAAATCCGGCCCCGCCATAAGATGCTGGGATGGACCACAATGACTATGCGGATCCTAACTTTTATTACGAGCTTTTGGGCAGTCGTGCCTAAGGAATAATATGAAAAATGAATTTGGGTTCGTCGAAGATATTATTAAATCGGGAATACCGGATGCTATCGTTTCAGTTGAAGATATGACTGGAACCAAGGATCATCTCGCCATAACAGTTATATCTGATGCTTTTGAAGGCAAAATGCTTTTTCAACAACACCAGATGCTCATGAATCTTTTGAAAGACGAATTAAAAACACGTATCCATGCAGTAAAATTAGAAACCTTCACTAAGGCCAAGTACGAACTTGCCAACAAAGGATAAAATTATGTCTAACTCATTCAATGTTATAAACAGTGAAATTAAAGAGATTTCGGCTACCGATAAAAACGTCGATCTAAAAATTCAAATCGAAAAATTATTGAATAGCACTAAAGTCGTATTATTCATGAAAGGTAATGCAGACATGCCTCAGTGTGGTTTCTCGGCCAACTCAGTAGCTATTCTTAAACACTTAGGCGTTTCATTTAATACCTTCAACATTCTAAACGATCCAGAAATACGTCAAGGCCTCAAAGAATATTCAAACTGGCCAACCTACCCTCAGCTCTATGTTAAGGGTCAATTGATTGGCGGAAACGACGTGATCACTGAAATGTACAAAAATGGTGAGCTTCAGGAATATTTAAAGAATAATTAATTATATGAAAAGAATTATAGGTAAAATTAATCCGGAAGTAAGACACGTAACAATTTGGGGCGCCGGATTTTCTGGTTTAATACTGGGGTATTTTTTAAAAGATCAGGGCTATGCCGTAACGATCTACGAGAAATCAAATAAGGTTGGTGGTAAAATCCATACCAAAAGAACTGGTGCGGGATTGGTTGAAACTGGAGCCAATGCACTTTATCTCAACCAAGATGTCCTGGACCTATTAAAAGAATTAAAACTTGAGCCAATTCCAGCGGCCAAGAAGTTACGCCGTCTGCTTATGCTTAAGGGCAAGCCTAGGAATCCTTTTCAGTTAAGTTTATTTTCAAAGATTATAAGCAACGTCTATAAAAAGCCGCCTCTCGTATCGGATGGATTGACTGTGGCCGACTTTTTTCTTCCCTTATTGGGTCAGGAAAATGTTCAACACTATCTATCCCCAGTTTTGGGTGGCCTCTATGCAACACCTGCAGATCAGCTCCATTTCAAATCTATTTTCCCTCAAGTTGGAAAAAAAGCACAATTTGATTCCTATTGGTCATTTATCAGAATGATCATGAAGCTTCAAAAGAGTCAGGCCAAGCTTGAACTTACTGGATCTGTCACGTTTGAGGGTGGAATGCAAACACTTATCAATCGTTTGGCGGAAATCCTCAAGCATGACATAAAACTGAATCACAAAGATCACTTCAAGTTAAAGCCAAATACAATTATCTGCACAGACTCTTACAATGCTTCCATGTTGCTAAAAGATCTGCGTCCGCAGCTAAGTAATGAACTAAGCCGAATTCAATATCGTTCAATGAGTACCTCCACTCTGTTTATTAAACGAGAAATCAAAAGCCTTCAAAAAGCATTTGGGGTTCTGATCCCCCCCGGAAATGGATATAACTCAATCGGTATCCTTAACAATAAAGCAGTATTCCCGACTAATAATCGGAATATGGGGTCCTATACTTTCATTAGCTTAAAAAATCTGACTGATGAAGAAGTCCTACAAGACGTTTTATTACTGAACTCTGATGTTAAGGGTGAAGATATTGAGCATATTGAAACTACGAAGTGGGAAAAAGCCCTGCCAGTGTATGATCTACAGCTTTATCTAGCCGTCAAAAAATTGCACCAACTTGCCCAACAGGAAAATGATCTCGCGATCTTTGGCAACTACGTCGCAGGGATAAGCCTCAGGGAGATGATAACCGCAGCAAAAACATTTGCCAGGTCTCCCCTTGATTATCCGGAAGCGACTTAATCTATTTCTGTATCAAGCGACCGGAAATTGGAAATTCGAGGTTATCCTCAAGAAGGATAATTGCGTTCATCCGTCCTCTACCATCTGAGACGAATTCTACTTTCTCAAGCCCTAGACCACGCAGCTCAGGGTAATTTAGTTCCAACACATCTTTATTGGCCAAACTGGCCGTCTCTTTGCGAAGAGATGCGAGAACTTTCTTCTTAAGACGAAGCGTATGGATATTACTCACGACACCCATCTCTGGCTTACCATTTAGCAGCGTTTCATCAGATGTATCAACTTCTGCCATATGAATGACAAAAGTCGGGACACGATCAACTAGTTTGATCTTAAGTCCGACTTTGACAACCAGTGGAAAGCGAACTTGCTTAGCACCAATCGCCATTCGTTCAAGTTTTTTAGGAGTATAAAGCAAGTCCATATAGAGTGTACCAGTAGGGCTGTTCTTTTCGTCCATACGAATAAAGACTTTATTTGGTCCCATGGCAAGGCCTGCCTCTTTCAACATATCATTCCACAGGCCACCATCGTAGGTAGAAACTAAAACCTTATTGACGTAGTCTTCAGAGATACTGACAACAATGTTGGCATTCCCCTTATCAATCATCTGCCTAATCTCATCACGAGACTCTGAATGATCCTCTTCTGTGATTCGAGACTTCGCGGGTAAAGTCACTTTATTCTGGATACACTTCTCGCCTTGGTCTTTATAAAATGAAGGAGGACAAAAATCTCCAGACATTTTGACTTCAACCAGATTTCCGTGAGGGCTTGTAAAAGAATCAATTCGCAGCATACTTTGAATAGTAGACGAGTCGATCCAATGTTTTTTGGCAAATTCTACGTTATTGATCGCTTTTAACAAATCTTCTCCAGTTCCCTTATTTAAAAGTGAAGAAACTTGAGCCACAAGCAGGCCTTTGATGCCGTCTCTGTGTGAACGGATGAGTTCTTCGATTTTTCCTGGATCAAATACGATTTCTCTAACGCCAACAAGCACTTTAACCGTAGGAACTAATATACGATCAAAATCTAGAGATATTCCATCCATGCCTTCCACCATACAGGCGGCCATATTTGAAAAGTCAGCATCTTCTAAAAGTAATTTAAAAGAATCCTTTTTATCTTCAATTTTGATTTTAGCAAAAAAATTGATCAACTTATCTTCAGAGGCAGAAATGACAGGTTTAATGATTTCAATATTAATAACTGGCAGTGATTCCTTGCCCGGAATGATCAAGGAAAGTGTTACTTTATCGGCAGAAACACGCACCTTTGATGCTGAAAAGCCTGAAGACACTGATAGACCCTCTACATTATCTTCTGTCGCTCTTAGCTCAGTTTTGAAGCCTCTCACTGCATAGTTAAGTCCGTGAATTGTGACTTGAGTCTTTCCATTCAAAAAATCCATCTTAAGCATGTGCCCAAGATCATTAAGGAGGCGTTTAGCGGATGGATTTAAATAATCCTGCACCTTCGCTTCAGATACAACAATGGGCTTATCAAATTTTTGGCTAAAAGGGTCACTTAGACCAAATTTCTTCATCGCTTTTCTGATTTTCATGACTAAAACACCAGACCAGTCAGCGTCGAGCTGGGTATTTATCAGGATATCCGGCGATGAAAAGTTCTGGGCTTGAACCTGAAGAGAAAATATTAAAAAAGTTAAAGCCAGTGAAATAATTTTTTTCATATATTACTTTTTCGTTGGGTTTTTACTGTTAAATTTAATATCTGCGATATCTAGGTTTACTAACATATAGGCGGCCTGATTAAAGCTAATCGATTTTGGCAAAAACTCCACACCTGACTGGTTAAGAAACTTCTTAAGATCAATCGCAAATGTTTTGTCCGCATACTGATCAAGCTGACCATGAAGTTTCGTCAGTACGCCTTTTCGCACGATTTTAAACATTTCCCCTACGTTTGACGGATAACCATAGGTGTTCAAAAGATTATTACCGTTGAAGGCAGACTTGATTTTGAGACTAAGGCTCACTCCACCTGTAGTGGCATTTTTCACAACAACTGGTATGACTTCAATTTCGAGAGGGAAATAGATAACACTGTTGTTATTATTCCGCTCAAGCCATGTACCAATTCCCGTTTCTGCCCACCCCATTGGATCACTCCAAAAGTCTGTGCGAATTTGTTTAAGATCAACTGAGACGTTCGCAATTGCTTTGATGCTATTAGAATGTGTGAAATGAAGTTTTAAGCTATTGATCGACAGACCGCCAACATCACTCACTTCTTCTAGCAATTCGTTGAATAGTCCAGTGGAGCTCACTAAATCAAGGGCTCCGTTAATCACCGGCTCAGAAATCGCCAGATTTAGGTCATGACCTCGATGAGCACTCAAGTCAAGAATCGGAAGTTTTCGTGTTGAATTCCCTAAAGTGTTTTTGACTTTAAAAGTTGTGTGATTAAGAACAAAGTTTAAAAGCCCAGCAAGTTCAACATCTTTATTTAAAGGTGTTTTAAGTGACTTGAGTGACAAGTCAACCTGGGCGTGGCGTACGACCTCAGAGAATTGATCCATGAGGATTTTCATTACATCATTGGCCGGCTTCGCCTTTGGCAAAGGAAGTGGCGTTGTTTTTACCGGTATAAAGATAACGGGAGGTCTTACATAAGTGTTGTCTATTGCAGCAACATTATACTCAGGCTTGTAATCAAGCTCTTTGTACGTTTTTGGTTGGTCACGGTGGTAAACCTGAAGAGTTGTAGCGACTTGAGTATTCTTCAGATAAATATTGATCATTTCGGCCAAATCTTCAGCGATAAACTCACCGGCAAAAGCCATTAATTTCTTTCCAAGAAAGGCTTTTCTTTCCAGTATCTGTTCGCGCATTCTTGAAGTATCTAACTCTGTTTCTTGATCGTTGATCACGATGACAATTTTAGGAATCTCAACAGTGGTAAAATTAATATTTAATGTTGGAGGCGTTTTTGATTCAAGGTTTGAATTTACTGAAAGGACTTTAACTGATGCCAAACCTTTCTTCACTGAGACTCTTAAATTTGCAGTCAATATCACCGGACGATTGAGTGTTGAAATCTTTAGCCCAGTGATAGTAGTCTTAAGACCATTTCCACATTTTTTTACTTTTTTCTGACGATCTTCACAAATGCTCATGCTAGGGCCGTTTACCGTTACTTTGGTTAGGTTGATGGACAGTTTTAAATCGAATCCTTCAGGCCCTGAATTTGAGATGCTTGTCGCGAGACTTTTTTGATCAACGACACCTGTTACTTTAATGTCAGATGTATGGAGGTAAAAATTAAGATCTTTAGCTAAGTTGAGGTTACTAATTTCATTAACAACACCAACCACAGGATTTGCAGCGAGGTCTTTTTGTTTGATGGTAAATTTATAAATGTTTTGTGGAACAACCACCGTTCTGCTTCCCGCAGTTCCGGTATTGTATTTCAGGGCCAATTGCATAATCTTCATCAGACCATTCTCATTGAGCCTAACTGCCAGCTGTTCCTGGGAATAGGCTAAAGAAGAGAACGCCAAAAGGACTATAACCAATGCCTTCATAAATCACTCCAAATGCAAGTTTTCCGATTAAAACTGCAATATGAAGGCCAGAAATTGGACCTAAATACAAGAAGATGAGCCGAAATTGCTGCTTAGTTTATGGTCAGTAGGTTAATGTTGGCCGTCTAAAAATTAGACACTAAAGTGAAATAAATGCGTCTGTCGGAGTTCATTCCATAGGAAGTTATCTTTCTTTTTGGCCTGAATCTCCCACTGATTGAAGCGTTGGATCTCGTTAGTAATTTCATCGAATTTCCAAAGTTTTGCAGTACCCTGAAGATCCTTATCGTATTGAGTGAGACGGGGCTTTTGAGCAAGGTAGCTTGTATCAGCGAGCTTAACCAGGTGGCCTTGCATGAAATTAAAAAATCCGCGCATTTTGTCAAAATCACCTTCAAGCTGAACTAGACGGTCGTAAAAATTAGTGAATTTTTTGCGAGTGAATAAAGACGCCATGGCAAACTGATCGAGTTTGTCGAGGGTGAAAAGACTTTTCACGTCAGCAACTGAAATCTCTTTTGCCTCCGGAAAATTTAATTTTAAAACGGTACAGGTATTATAAAAAACGCCCAGATTATTTTCCAGGGCATCTAGGATCCAAGCCTTCGAATCGTAAGCGAGGGGCAAACGAAGATAGTTTGCCACAAAGTCTAACAACTTATTAATTTCCCAAAACCGAGGGGGTTCAATCACCAAGGTGCCTATGGCACCATCCTTGATGAGTTTTTTCCAACCTACACTATCGGCTTCATAGCTTAAGATGAGAAATCTATCAGTTAGCTCAAGCTTGGCCAGAAGATCTATGATGTCCGCTTTAAGGTCCTGAGCTTGATGGATCACAAAACAATCGGCTCCACCAAACAAACTTAAGGTTTGAAATTCTTCTTCAATCCAACTCCGGGAAACTTCACCAGCGATTTTATGGTGAATGGTTCTTCCCTCAGAACCTTTGATGAGAAAGTCCTTCATCATTTTGAGGCAAAGTGGGTCAAAGGTATTGATCGCCAATACTCCATTGAAAGTCGCTAGATAGTTACGTTGAAATGATGAGAAAAAATCCCAGATTTGCCATTTAGAATGCATACAGAATCATATCCCGAATGGAGATTGCGGCCTGTTCGGCCATGGTCTTAACGACCTTCCTCTGAATACCAGCATTCTGAGTGGCCGTAATATTCACCGCTTCTTCATCAAAAATTTCTCGCGTGAAAGTAGATCTCAAGGGAAGAGTTTCGTTAAAAATTACTCTTGAGGTTAATTTGACTTTATCGCCCAAACCAGATTTTAAAAGAGAAAGCTCTTCTTCAGTTGGTTTTTTTATGACAATAATTTGCAGCAAAAGCTGGACGTCAGTCGTACCAGGTATGTAAAAGTCTTCCCTCTCACTACCTATTGCCTTCCCCGCTTTATCTTGAGCAACTCGTAAGTTTCCAGGAGTTAAAGTCTCATAAACGGATTCTGGTGACTTAATTATACCAATCATTACAGCATCAGACTCAGGGTGATAACCACTCTTAAGTTTAAGGCCACGGTAGCTAGAAAGCAGGTGGTAGGTTTCTCTGGTAAAATTATTAGAAACTTCAGGCTGGTTGGAATAATTATGAAACATAGGTACAGAAAGACTCTCAATCCCATACTGAGATAAAGGATTATCCTGTTGGCTGTACCGGTAACCGGAGCAACCGGAAAGAAATAGAAGAATCAGTAACAATCGCATTATTAAGCTATACCATAGACATCTCAAGCGGGCTAGGTTAGTGGTTTAGGTATGTTTAAAAAGTTAGACTTCAAAAGACTTAATTTCGGTGATTTAGACAGGATTGATTCCCATGACATCAAGCGCGATGAAATGCACTCCTTCTTCCTGACCTTTGATTTTTTGGATCTGATCAAAAAATGGCCTGAAATAGTGGGTGTAAAACTGGCCGCTGTGACCTCACCTTTAAAGATTAAGCAAGATTCACTTTTTGTCATAACTAAACATTCTAGCTATTCACAGGAACTCTCCTTTTCATCTGAGATGATTAAAAAAGAAGTTTTTAAACATTTTCCGAATTTAAAACCGATAATTAAGAAGCTCGCATTTCAAACTCAGGAAAACTTCTTTGAGCAAAAACTGGTCAAAGAAAAAGAACTCGCTCTTATTCCAAAACTTCATCCACAAAGTCCAAAGTATAAAATCCTTAAACAAGAAGCTGAAAGATTGTTTAGTGAGGTGGCGGATCCAGAATTAAAAGAGACCTTAATCTCTATTTTTATCCAGTCTAAATAACTCCAAGATCATAACGGTATTAAGTTCGTTCTTTTGAACACCCAAATTCAATTTTTTTATTTCCTGGGTGATCATTTTAAAAAGAGACTCATCACTCTTTAAAACAATGAAAGACCTTCCCTCACGGGTCAATAATTCAGAAATTTTCTTAAGTAAAACTGACCAGGAATCAATCATAAAGGAACGGGCCACGGCCCGATTGGGATTTTTAGAAACTTCTCCCTTACCTGGCAGATAATAGGGAGGATTACAGACAATAAGATCAAATTGTTCAAGGGATGAATAATCTGAAAACCTTTTCATGGCAATCACAGGGGTAACAGATGATGGCAGAAAACGATTAGCGTTAATCTCTAAAAATGGCAGAAACTCATCTTGCACTTCAACCAAGGTTAGGGTCTGAGGTTTTAGGTATCGCGCCAATTCAATTCCAAGGATTCCACTCCCCGCTCCCAAATCGAGGATTCTTTGGGAAGTAAGACCTGAGTCTTGAACCCATTTTATAAGGGCAGTAGAGTCTTCATTGAAGCGGTAAAAATCAGGCTGGGAATAGTCTTCACTCATTAATCATGAATTGTGCGGCTTCATTAACAAGCCCCTCATCAATATCCCCGATCTCAATCAATTTATAAAGGGTGAGCATAAAATCATCTCTCACCTGAAGATGCTTTCTTAAGAACGGCCGACGGCGCGAAACGGGCTGCCCACCCTTATTAAAATACATGTCGGACAACTTCTCATTTGCTAGCAGATAAACTGACCACAGAGGATCAAACTCATCCAATACCTTGACCCTATCAACCATAGTTTCGGAGATCAGGGGATCAATTTCTAAAAATGGCCAAACCCAATAACTTTGCATTTCTTGAGAGTATTTTTTCATTCTGAGATTTTTCATTCTTCTTTTTTCGCTCATGGTAGTAAGTCGGGCAAATCCAACCAATCCAGGGGCGATGTGAAGGGCATAGGACAAATGAATTTTCTCTTTCATTTCGTCTGGAGAGATTTCTTCAACAAGTTCGAGAAGTTCAGTTTTATTAAGGAACCCCTTCACATAAAGAGTGAAAAGATAAAAAGTAAGCCGATCCGCTGGATGACGTGAAAACTTACCTAGGACTTTTTCCAGATTATCAGATGTCATTTTGTGAAAGATGGAAGTGTTTGTACTAAAACCTTTATAAAACTCTCTTGGTGACTGCAAAATAATCGATTTGAGAATGTTGTCCGAACGCGTGATATTACCAATCATTAAGTAGAGATAGGATTTTAATAGCGTTTCAAGATTTGAGTCACCTTTAATATCTGCAATTAATTCAATGACCTTTTTTTTCACTTTCTGATCTGTGAGTAAATTGAATTGTGAATTTAACATTTCACTGAGGAAATCCATCTTATGCTGATCAATCTTGCTCGGCTTAGGAGGGGACGATTGAGAGGCGAGCCATCTTTTGACTGGGTGTTTTTCATTAAGTTTGAGCATGCAGTTGCGAATGCTGATCAGAAATTTCTCATTAAAGAGATCAGCTGGATAGAGAATAACCGCCAACTGAAAGACGTGACTCTCCAGCTTCTGGCAGTCGATCTTCTCTGTATCAAAGGAGCTTACGACTCTAAAGCCTTCGAGACTGATCGAAGGTTTAAAAATGGCTTCTTCAATTAATACTTCAGATTTTAATAAGTTTTTTTTTTCTCAGGACTGTCGTTCTGAGCGTAGGCGGGAGTCATAATTAAGGAAGGTATCTCCCTTAGGTAAGCTTCACTATTAAAAAAGGACTTCAGGATTGATTTTCGAAAATAAATCACTAGAACCAGGATCAAAAAGACGAATATTCCCAAATATTTAAAATAGCTTTGTTGTTTCGCTGGTTTCTGAGGGGAAACCGACTGCTTTGGTAGGGATTCAGACCTTATTTTTTTTTTCTGCAATCCTTCTGTGTCGATTTTATGAACGGCAGTAACTGGTTCCGGCTTCGGTGCTGCAGACTCTTTGATTTTCCCTAAGTCTATGCCACCCACCATCGTTATATCGTCACGAGTTGGCTCATGGATACCGCCACCGGACGAAGTTAGGACGTCCTTGGCCTCGCTGATTGGGTTAAAGGACTGTTGGCCGTCACCGAGCAAATATCGGTCCACCAAATCTGATTCCCGGATAAAAAACCAATAGCCATTGCCGCTACATATCTCATCATCCTGTTTGATCGAACCGTTCTTATACAATTCAAGAACCTTGTCCTTTGAGACAGGCCCTAAGATATGATTCGACTTTGTTCTGATTAGCCAATTTTTTCCCATAATTTACCTGGCAAATAGTCCAATAATTGCTGCAAGATCTTGATCACTAAATCTTAACCCAAGAGAGAATGTTGCACTCTGACTCTTGCTTTTTGATACTAGATCTTCGCCAGCAACTCGAGCAAAGAGCACGTTCCAAAGTTTAAATTCAGTCATTAAGCGCAAATTTGGCCCAGCTTCTTTCTGATAATCAAACATTTCTACGCCAGTTCTGATTCCCCAGTCTGGTAAGTAGTAGTCCAGACCAACGCCACCGGTTGATTCGATGATACCAGCTCTAAGACCAAAACGCTGGATGCGGCGCCCGATCTGAAAATTGAATTTAAAGTCGGATTTATCTACTTTACGCACATTTTTGACTACGACAGGTCCGCCGTCTGTTCTGGTATAGGTATCTGTCTCTGATTCACTCTCAGGCCCAAATTCATTGGTAACAATACCTAGGCGGAAAAATCTTTCAGGAGCTGGATAAATATCAAGGTCGAATCTTGTATCAGTACCCTTTCTTGTGTTGGCACCAGTTGATAAACCGATATCGGCTTCAATGTTATTAATTCGGCTGACCAGACGGTTTACGCTGGAGAGAGTTTGAGAAACTTGGTCTACAACAGCATCATCCCTAAGAAGTTTACCAACAGTTCCCTTACCATCTTTTAAATCAGCAATAATAATCTGCAAATCACTGACAGCAACATCTGCTTTATCAAGAATAGGCCCAATCTTAGAGAGATCACCCATGAGGGAGCCTTTCTGATAGCGGTCCGTTTCAAAGGCCAACTGCTCTGATATGGCCTTAACTTCATCTACAATTTGGTTGATTTTATCTTCATTTCCAGTGCTGAGTCGCTTAAGACTTCCAGTGATGTCATGAACATTGGCGATGATCTCTTTGAGCATGTTCCGCCCTTTCTCATCACGTAACGATTCTTTAATACTTTTGGCAATTTCTTTCACTTCTGCAAGGACTTCGCCTGCACCCTTGGTTAGCTCTTCAAAACCTTCACCAGCATCGGCAGGAATCATTGATTCTGCAGGAAGCTTTTCAGCATTCTGGTCCCCCAATACAATATCGAGGTATTTATCACCAAGAAAGCCCACGCTCTTAATCTTCATTCGGGAGTTATTTGTGATCTTGATATCTTCCAGCATTTCAAAAGTGAGAAGCGCGCCTTCAGATCCGTGTAGTTTGATGGATTTGATTCTTCCGGCGTTGATCCCGGCAACTTTTATATTTGATTTTTCAAAAATACCTGAAGCATCTTTAAGCACAGCTTTATAGGTAACATAGTTACCAAAACCAGATTTATTAGTCGTGATTTTTAAAGACATCACAACAATACTGGCAAGCGCTGCAAGGGTTAATAATCCTACTTTCAGAGGGTTCAAGAATTTTACTCCATCAAAATTCAAAACAGTAACTATCTGTTATTAAATTTATGATAAGCGATTTCGGCTATAACTCAAGGAATCTTCGTATGACAGGATTTTCCGATTTTTTGAAACTTTCCACATCCAAATGCTCAACTACCTGACCATTTTCCATGAAAACGACATAGTCCGAGTATTTTAATGTGGCATGAATATCGTGAGAGATAATGACGGAGGTGAAGCCATGGTGAACATTACTATAGTGGGTTTCCCGCATCAGATCATACACCATGTGGGTGGTAATGGGATCCAAACCAGAAGTTGGCTCATCATAGAGCATGATGTGAGGATCGAGCGCCAAGCCGCGGGCAAGGCCTACCCGCTTTCTCATACCTCCAGAGAGTTCTGATGGTAATCGAGCCGCTGCTTCTTTAGAAATCCCCACGGATTCCAAAAGGTTCATTACCTTCTCTGTAATTTCAGCTTCAGTCAGTTTGGTAAACTCTCTTAAAGGAAAAGCTACATTTTCAAATGATGTGAGAAAATCAAAAAGGGCCGCATATTGAAAAACCATTCCGAAATTTCTTCTGAATTCTCTTAGCTCGAGTTCGCCGATTTTGTTAATACACGTTCCAAGAACTTCAACATCACCCGATGTCGGCATTGTGAGACCGAGGATATGCTTCATGAGTGTTGTTTTACCAGCACCCGAAAACCCCAGGACAGTGGTTATTTTATTTTGAATAATACCAAAATCGACATCATTTAAGACGGTGGTATCACCGAATTTTTTCACCACATGCTTAAACTGAATTGAAAATTGCTCGTTTTTCATAGAATCTTTGTTAAAAAACTTGTTAAGAAAAAATCCACTACGAGTACGGTGATCATTCCCCAGACAACTGCCATGTTCGTGCCCTTGCCTACGCCCTCTGCACCACCAGTAACATTAAATCCCTGATAGGTTCCAATGATCCCTATCAGATAACCAAAAACAGTTGCTTTAATGATTCCCTCGGCAACCATACCCAGATCCATGAAGTCACTGATCAGTGAAGAGAAAATGACTTCATCAATAAGAATAACTTTAGTTCCGATCAACCAGGCGCCGCCGTAACCGATCAAGAGAAAAATAGCAGAAAGTAGAGGTAAACTTAATGTCGCTCCCAGGATTCTAGGAACAGCAAGATATTGATAACTATTGATGCCCATGACTTCCAAGGCATCAATTTGTTCAGTAACTTTCATTGAACCAATCTGAGCTGCCATAGCAGCACCACATCGGCCGGCAACAACTAGACCTGAAAGAACAGGCGCCAACTCTTTTGCCAGAGCAATCGTAACAATTGGTCCAATAAATGAATCAGCATTAATAACTTTCATCCCCACGTAAATCTGAAAAGCAAAAACAGCTCCAGTAAAGGAAGAGGTGAGAAAAATAATAAAGATGGATTTGTTCCCAATAAAATAGATCTGCTCAAAGAGCAGCTTCCACCGGTAGGGAGGCTTAAAAGTCCAAAAGATGGTCTTCATCGTGAAGTTGGTAAAATCCCCCAGACCTAACAAGAGGTTTGTAACATTCGTCCCTAAATCTTCAATACGTCTTTGAACTAATACTTTCATTAAAGTTATTTTACCTTATAAATTCTTGGAATACGTTTTGTTACTCCACACATCAACTGATATGGGATTGTTTTCATCGACTCAGCGAGACCGCAGATCACTCGATTATCGTTATTCCAAATCTCAACAGTATCTCCCTCTTTAATTTTTCCAACAACAGAGGTTTCAAACATCAAAAACATTACATCCATACTCACTCGGGCAAATATCTTACCCTTATGGCCATTAACAGTTATATCGGCACCACTTATATGAGTGAGACTCAAGTCGGCATAACCAACTGGCACCACGGCAATAAATCCATCATCGGGTGCCACGTTCACACCATAGCCAACAGGTGTTCCCTTCTTTACAGTGAACGTTTTTAAAACTTTTGTCACAAATCGAGAGATTTGGTGGCCGTCCCATAATCTTGATTCGACACTGTAAGGCCCATAGAGCATAAGTCCTGGGCGCACGTAAGTTTCTTCCAGGCCAAACTTTTGCTCTATCGCTCCTGAATTTGAAACCGAAGTTTCTTTCACTTCAACTCCAGCATCCTTGAGTATTTTTTTTGCCTGCGCGAACTCCTCCATTTGACGGTGAGTTTTATCACCATCTTTCAACAGATCCGATGAACGGGCAAAATGAGTAAGAAGATGCTTAATCCCACGATTTTTCAAACGGGGAGCATAGGCGGAAAGTTCCTCGAGATTCAGGCCAAGTCGATTCATGCCTGTGTTTACTTTCAGCACGATCGGAAGCTTTGAAAACGCAGGATTCGTTAAAACAGTCTCAAGATCCGATGGTCTATGCAGGACCGGAGTTATTGCAAAATTGGCATAAGCCTCGCTCACTTCAGGATTTGAAATTTCATTGTCTGAAAAAACCAAGACTTCAGCACTAAGATCTGGGCACTCGCTAAAAAGATGGACTGCTTCACCTAGTGAGGCGCACCCTAGAGTTTTGATTTCACAATCCTCAACTAAAAACTTGGAAACAGGAACAAGCCCGTTGCCATAAGCATCGGCCTTAACCATGGGAAGGAGCTTGGCCTTCGTCAGGCGCTTAATCTTAGTTATGTTGTCCTGAAGTAAACCTAAGTTTACTTCCAGGAAAGTCGAATATCTCATTATACAGAAAGTCTTTTGCTCTCGCCGCGGGCCAGGGTCATCAGGCGCTTTGTTTCATCCTGAGAAGCCTTCTCTTCAAATTCTTTTTCAAAAATTTTCAAGTAATGGGCAGAAGACGCCGGAATGAGTTTTATCGTTGGCATCATCTCTTCACTTAGGATTTGCGAATTATCTTCAAAAAACTTCCAGAAACTAAACTGGCGAATAAATAACTGAAGCATTTTAAATTCAGTTTCGAGATCTTCCTTAGGAACAAAGAACATGACATGCCATGGTCCAAATAATGAAAGTTTCGTGGACTTGTTAAGTCTTCCTGAAAGCTGGATAAAAAAGTCATTAAAGAAAGCAGACCAATAGAACTTGTTCTGAATTCTTTTTTTCGCAACATCAACAATTGGAATCAAACTTAAACAAAGGATCCGCGTGTCCGAATCAGATCCGGCCCTTTGCATTTTATCCATATTGTCGAGAGCTTCCCACATAGGTGTGAACTGTGAAGTATACTGAGGAATCTGCTGATGAAGTTTAATGCGACGTAAACTTGAACTTAAAATAGATTCGAATACATCCCAAGGAAAGTTCATCATCCGCTCTTCTCTGAAAGAGACGAACAGAGCAATTTCCGGCATCTGGTTACCAGCATGAATTTTCAATAAAATGGGCTCTACTTCAAATAGGTCGTTGGCCACTTGCGAAGCCATTTCTTGGGCAAATTTTTCAATACCGTGGTGATTTGCCTGACCTAGCCATAATGAAGGAAAGGGATGATGTTTTCTTTTAGTTATATCAGGTGAGACGAGTTTTTGGCCGGATTGATTTAATTCATAAATTCCGTAACCATCTATAGCATCCCATTTTTCGAGTTTAGAAATAATGGCTTGAGTAAAGTCCTGTTTTAATGAATCTTCCTCTACTTCACTACAAAAAGTTCTGATGAATTCAAAGTGCGCTTTAAACTCCTCAGCTGAGCTACGATCAGAAATCAGTCTTTGGGAGCGGGACTGAAGTCTCTGGATACGCATCTCAAGTTCTTTCATTTCCTTCTGGTGTTTGATCATTTCAACTTTACGATCGACTAAACTTAAAATCTGAACATTCAAAGAAGCATCGTTGTGAATATAACCAAAAGGTTTTAACCCATATGTCGACTGCAGTAGAATCTTAGTTGATTCTTTTGAGTAGAAAACATAACAAAGGGATTGATCAATAACTTTAGGGTGTTGCTTAAATTGAACACTTCCCTGACTCATCTTCGTCACATCAACAATAACCATGTCTGGCATTTGGATGGAGGAAGCAACCCAGAACTCATCTAAGCTCTGAAAGTGATGTGCTAGAATATTATTTTGTCTTAAGGCCGATGCAATTTCCTTGGCCGAGGCCAGGTCATCCATCAATATCGCCACAGATAATTCCATTCCCTGAAGTGTGGTTTGCATGCAGTCCTCCCGACCATATGATACTTTCCGTCAATGGTATCGCACGGGCCAGACGCATGTAAAGGTTTTGGGAGGAAAAAGGCCACAGGTAGACGCTTTGAGTTATTTGCTCAATGACTCCCAGAATTCTCGAGTCAAAAGTTGCAGATTTTTTGTGCCATCTAGTTGCCACTGAATTTGAGCAAAAACCCTGCTTCTTTCGCCAAATAATTCGCGCAGCCTGGCCTGCCCCAGTTGAATTAATGGCCGAGGCTCAGAGGCATCACCAATTAATCTCTCCCAGGCCGTCTCAAAGGGAACTCTCAAAAAACAAAATTTAATTTTACGACTTTTCCCAAAGAGCTCCCAGACCAAAGGAGACAATGAGCCCCCGCCTAAGGCCAGCACACCTTTGCCCTCGTCCTTGAGCCAACTCTCCAGCTCCTGGCGCTCCCACAAGCGAAAGGACTCCCAGCCTCTATTCTCAATCAACTCAGATAATGAACCGCAACCCTTTCCATGTTTTTTAAAAATGATCTGGTCCAGATCGTCAAAATGGTCCCAGTCCTCGGGTGAGGATGACTTTAGAGCCCGAACAAGGGAGGTTTTCCCCGCACCGGTGAAGCCCGCAATCAAAATCTTTTCGCACAAAGCCATTTGGGCCCTTCTCATATCGAGAAATGTTTATTATTAAGTCTGAATCTATAATGAAAGGTAGTTTTATGCAAAAAAACGAAAATAAAGTCGGCGCCAAGATCAATCTCATCAAATTAGCGGCAAACACCGCTTTTGAATTTGAAATTGACCAGAACACTGACTGGGTTTTAGAAATTCTAAAAGAAATGAATGAAAATGCGACGGAGAAAACTCCGGAAGCCTACCTCAAAGAAACAAATCTGGTTATTTTTGGCGAAGTTGAAAAGAAAAACAAACAGGACATGAATGAAATCCTGCTCGTAAAAGGTCATATCGAGGCCGATTACGTTACTGAATGTGTTCGGACCTTAAAACCGATGAAAATTCAGTTAAACGTTCCATTTAAGATCTGTTTTGTGGACGAATCTCTCGCCACAACTGAGCTTTTTAAAGATATTGATGAGACTTGGGTTGATAATGATACCTACGAAATCTACTTCTACACCAAGAGAACAGTGGATTTTCAGGAAATGATTCATGAGCAAATCTTCCTAAATTACAATCAATATCCAGTGCTTGACGCGGATGCTAAGTTACTGGGAGTGGATTGGAGAAGCCCAACTAAAGCTTAGTCAATTTTCAGCTTGGCAATAAGGTGAATCTATATTAGAAATAGAACCTCATTTTTACAAAATTAGAAAATAAGTATTTGAGTAATATCGGAGGCATTTGTGGCAGTACCTAAGAAAAGAACCAGCGTTTCGCGTAAAGGCTTAAGACGTGCTGGTCAACATCATAAACTTTACAGAAAGTTTCCTCAAGGATGCCCAAACTGTGGAGATTCAGTTCTTCCACATCACGTATGTCCTTCTTGTGGCCACTATAA
>JAIFLR010000032.1 GCA_020048985.1 Halobacteriovorax sp.
ATCTTCGTAGTCTGGTGAAGACTAGCGGGGATGATATTAAAAAGGCCAACGTCATCAAAAGTTCGGCCCTGGAATATCTTCACAATATTTTTGATAAAGAAAATTTCTCTACTGAGTACCTCTCGCAAAGTATTGAAGGCTGTAAAGAAGTTGTGGGTGCCATGGTGGACGTGCTTGATCACCACAATATTGATAGTCTTCGCAACCTTATCGGAAGTCTGAGTTTTCATGACTTTTATACCTACGATCACTCAATAAATGTATCGATGTATTGTATTACCATCTATAAGGCGATTAATCCTAAAGCCTCTAGAAATCAGCTCATTCATGCAGGTCTGGGAGGTCTACTTCACGACCTGGGCAAAGTTAAAATCCCGACTCACATTCTGAATAATCCAGGTGGACTTTCAAATGAAGACTACCAGATGATTAAGCAGCATCCTGATTTTGGATTGGATCTATTATTAAATGGTCACTGCAAGGTGAGTGAAGACATTGATTTAAAAATCATCTCTCGGGTAGTTCATGAGCATCATGAGAATATTGATGGAACCGGTTATCCGGCAAAGTTAAAAGGGAAAGAGCAGATTCACCTTTTGGCCCGCGTTTGTACCATCGCAGACTTCTTTGATGCCATCACGACTAAACGATCTTACAGTGAAATTCTCTCTATTCCTGAAGCCATGAATACCATGAGAAAGTTTCGAGGGATTAAGCTTGATCCTGATATTTTTGATATTTTTGACCAGCACGTTCGTTATGTAAGGGCCGAAGTGACCCGTGATCTAAAACTGGCCGACTCGTTTGACCCAACCTTGCAATATGCCAAACTTCCATTGGAAGAAATTAAAAAATTAGAGAAAGATTTAGATTTCGGAAAAATTAAAGTCATCGAAACAGGCACCAAAAAAAAGGGATAAGTTTCCTTATCCCTTAAGTTCAAAATAAATTTGAAAAATTCTTATTTCTTCGTTTCTGTTGCAGGAGCCGCTGGAGCAGTTTCAGCTTTTGCTTCAGGAGCAGTTGTTGCTGGAGCAGCTTCACCGTTAGTGGCAGCTGGTACAGTTTCAACTTTTTTGGCGTCTAGTGCCTGAACATCAGAGTTCAAGGGAGCTGCCACTGGAGCTTCGTTATCAAAAAGTGAGCGTTTCGCTTCACGAGATTTGATTGTCGTAAGAACAATAGAGTTCACCATGAAACCGATCGCTAGTACGGTTGTCGTTTTAGTAAGAAAATTTCCCTTAGCTGAACTAGAGAAAACGTTTTGAGAAGCGCCTCCGCCCATAACAGCGCCCATCTCAGCTCCTTTACCAAACTGAAGAAGAACTGTAACAACGAGTAGAACACAAATAACAACGTGTAGAGCAATGAGCATTGTAACCATAAAGACTTATCTCCAAATAATTTGAAATATATTTAACAGCAATTCCGGGCTCTTTCCAATTAAAAACGGCTATTTATCACCGCACAGTGCAAGAAAATCACTGGCCTTCAAACTCGCGCCGCCAACAAGACCACCATCAATGTCCTTTTGTCCTAATAATTCCTCGACGTTATCGGGTTTCACGCTCCCGCCGTAAAGGAGTTGGATCTTTTCTCCAAAAGCTGGGAACTTCTTCTTAAGCTCGGCGCGGATGAAAGCATGAACTTCCTGGGCCTGGGCCGGAGTCGCAGTTTTACCAGTACCAATCGCCCAAACTGGCTCATAAGCGACAATTAGATTATCGGCCGTGGCTTCAGACATATCATTCAAGCCCTGCTGAATTTGATCTCCCACAATTGAGAGAGTTTGGTTTGATTCTCTCTCAGGGAGGGTTTCACCGACACAATAAATGACTTTCAAATCCTCTTTAAGAGCCGTTTTAACTTTGGCATTTAAGTGTTTTGAAGTTTCCTGAAAATATTGACGACGCTCAGAGTGACCTAGGATAACGAAGTGACCATTAAGCTCTTTCACATTTCGTGGAGAAATTTCCCCAGTATAAGCTCCAGAGAGAAATTCAGAACAGTTCTGTACTCCCGCCATCACATTGCATTTCTTCCCTTCGTTAATCACGAGGTTCAAATGAATTGCTTGTGGGGCAATCCAGGCACTGCGCTTGCCAGAAAACTTTAATTTAAACTCTTCAAAAAAATCAAAACACTCTTTAGCGTTTTTGTTCATTTTCCAGTTTGCTACCAAAAGTTTAGTCATGATTAGACTCCGTATTTAAGTGCTTGAACTCCAGGGAGTTCTCCTCTTTCGATGAATTCTAAACTCGCACCACCACCAGTAGAGACGTGGGAGAATTTTTCTGCTTCCCCAGACTGCTGAACAGCTGCGACAGAATCTCCACCACCGACCACTGAAAAACAAGCCGTATTCGCTGCAATGGTGTGGGCTATAGACATGGTTCCCTTGGCAAAATTCTTATTCTCAAAAAGACCCATTGGGCCGTTCCAGAAAATAGTTTTTGCTGTGGCAATGTGATCACCGTAAGACTTAATAGTCATTGGTCCAATGTCTAATCCCATCTTGTCCTCTGGAATGCTGGTTCCAGCACAAGGAGAAGGCTCACCGTCAAATTTGTCTGATACAACGTGGTCTTTCGGAAGTTGAATTTTTCCACCCTTATCCGCGGCCAGGAGATGTTTGGCCAAAGCGACATCTTCATCACTGCAAAGAGATTTACCAATGGTCGCACCTTTGGCTTTTAGAAATGGGTAGGCCATAGCTCCACCAATTAAAAGCGTGTCCACCATAACGAGCATTCTTTCAATTGTTTTGATTTTGTCAGAAACCTTCGCTCCACCAATGATTGCAATGAACGGCTTGGCCGGTTTATCCAAGAGAGCAGCGAGAGAGTCGACTTCTTTTTTCATGAGTAATCCGGCGTAGGCGCGGTTCTTGAAAAAAGCGTTAATCGCATGGGTTGAGGCATGTTTTCTATGGGCAGCACCGAACGCATCATTGACATAGACATCAGCGTACTGAGCAAGTTTCTCAGCTAACTCCATATCATTTTTCTCTTCACCGGGTAGAAAGCGTATGTTTTCCAGAAGCACCAGTTTTGTTTCAGGAAGGTGAAGAAGATTCTTCACACCATTTTCAATAGCTGATTCAGAAAGAATAACATCCGTACCAAGCTTAGAAGCTAAGTATTCGGCAACTGGCTCCAGCGAATATTTAGGGTTCACTTGACCATCAGGGCGACCAAGGTGAGAAATCATAATGATTTTTGAAGCACCTTTTTCGAGCATCAGGCGAATAGTAGGGATCGCCTGGTCAATTCGGCTAGTGTCAGTGATAGCTCTTGGTTCAGTTTTAGTCAGTGGGACATTGAAGTCAAAACGGACTAAAACTTTTTTACCTTTGAGATCAGCGTCCTGGATGTATTTAATTTGCATGGTTACCCTTAAAGTTTTTGACCGATGAAGTTTGCAAGATCAATTACGCGGTTAGAAAAGCCAACTTCATTATCATACCAGCTTACGATCTTGGCAGTATTGCCAATGACATTCGTAAGTTTAGAGTCAAAATAAGATGATTCAGTTGCACCCATGAAGTCCATTGAAACTAATTCTTCTTCTGTGTAACCCAGGATGCCTTTGAGGTTTCCTAGGGAGGCTTTTTTCATGGCTTCGTTGATTTCAGCTTTAGACGCTTTCTTTTCAAGATTTACTGTTAAATCAACCATTGAAACGTCCGGAGTTGGAACTCGAACCGCGTACCCATCAAGTTTACCCAGCATTTCAGGAATCACTTCGCCCAGAGCTTTAGCGGCACCAGTTGAAGTAGGAATCATTGAAAGAGCTGCTGCACGTGAACGGCGAAGGTCATCGTGAGCGTTATCCAGAAGATTTTGATCTGAAGTATAGGCGTGTACGGTTGTCATAAGACCGTTGATGATTCCGAAGTTCTCATGAAGAACTTTAACTACTGGGGCCAGACAGTTAGTTGTACAAGAAGCGTTTGAGATGATGTGGTGGTTAACATGATCATATTTTTCATTGTTGATGCCCATCACGAAAGTCCCATCAAGGTCTTTTCCTGGAGCACACATGATAACTTTTTTAACTGTTCCTCTCATGTGAAGACCAAGCTTAGCTTTGTCCTTAAAAATCCCAGTACAATCAATTACTACTTGAACGCCGTAAGCTGACCAATCGATCTCTTCAGGATTTTTGGTACCGAAGAATTTAATTTTTTTACCAAGGTAGTTAATTTCTGATGATTCAGTATTAAATACGAAGTCACCTTCAAGTTTTCCATGAAGAGAGTCGTGCTTAATAAGATGAACGTAAGGCTTATGCTCACCAGGATTGTTAATGGCGACGATTTCAATATTCGTATCGACATTTTTAGCAATTCTTGCAAAGTAGGCACGCAGAACTGTTCGTCCAATTCGCCCAACACCGTTAATACCAATTTTTACATTTTTCATAAGACTCCTCATGTCACTGGACAGGACTATAGATTAAGGTTCAAAAATTAAAGACATTTTAAGCATTTGGAACATACTCTAACTCAGTTGTTTTGGGTAGCGGATTCACAGAATACCATGTAGCCTGATATCCTTATTTTAGGTACTTGACGCTAGATGTTCTGTCGTCCTTAAGAAGGAATTTTCCAATGAGCAAACTGTTTGTCGCTGATCTTCAAGGTAAAGAGGAGATTGAGTCCATATTCTCGGTCAAAATCTTCAACACAATGGAAGGCAAAGACGGGAGAAAGTACTTCAATATCATCCTTTCTGATGCTACCGGCGACCTGGAAGCCCGTCTTTGGCAGTATTCTGAAGAGGTTGAAAAAAATATCAGTAAGAACTCTTTTGTCAAAGTGCGCGGGAAATTGAATTTCTTTCAAGGCCGCAAACAATTCATCCTTTCCCATATCGAAAAAGTGAATAGCTCCGAAGTTAATGAAGATGACTTCGTCATGAAGGCCACTCAAAACCCTGAAGTCATGCATCATTACGGACGGAGAAATCGCTCGTCGACTCAAAACATGGCAGGCCGGTAAAACGATACATCATGCCTATAAGTCGGGACTCCTTGAGCACATACTTTCCTGTACACATCTCGCAGTTAATTTATCTCGCCATTATAGAGTGAACGATAACTATGTTGTGGCCGGTTGTATTCTTCATGACCTTTGTAAAATTTATGAACTCACTGACGGAATCAATGTTGAATACACTGAAGAGGGAAAACTGGTTGGACATTTGGTAAAAGGTCTTGAGATCGTTGACCGCTATGCCTACAAAATTAAAAATTTCCCGCATTATACTAAAATGCACATCAAACATATTCTCCTCGCTCATCACGGAGAGTATGAATATGGTTCTCCCAAGATCCCTCAGACCTCTGAAGCCTTTTTAGTTCATTTGATTGATATGATGGACTCCAAAATGGGAACTCTGGAGCTGATTAAGAAGACGGATTCTTCGACTGGCAACTGGTCTGGTTTTGTAAAACATCTCGACAGAATTGTTTACAAGTCTGAGCTCCCTTTTTATCCTGATTATATTCAGGAAGATGAAATGGGTGAAGAGAAGCGTGAGCACAAACCACAACCATCTGTTCCTGCGAAACCTAAAAACATGAATACTCAAGAGCCTAAAACCAGCATGGCCAAAATGCTGGGTGGCCTAAAAATAGAGGAATAGCATCATGCGCGTTTTTATCACTGGTGGAGCAACAGGTATTGGGAAATCATTAGGTGATCTTTTTGTGAAAGCTGGGGGAAAAGTAGGGGTCTGTGGATTCCAGTCTCCTGCAGAAATCACGGATCTACCAAAGGGATTCAATTATTACCAGGCCGACGTCACTGATGAAGCCGCCCTGAAAAACGCCATCGACAAATTTGCCCAGGATTTTGGCGGTATCGATATTGTGATCGCTAACGCAGGCCTAAATATGCCCAAGACAGTTATTCCTGATACACAGAAAGGAAAGCTCTTAACCCAAGTAAACGTTCTGGGAGTTATCCACACGTTTAGCGCCGCACTTCCGCATTTTCTTAATCAGAAGCACGGTCACTTTGTGGGCGTGAGTTCACTCTCTGGTCTCAACGGTTTACCGGGCATGAGTTATTACGGGGCAAGCAAAGCTTTTGTTTCTACTTTTTGTGAAGGCCTGGCAGTT
The DNA here is from genome assembly GCA_020048985.1 of Halobacteriovorax sp. GTDB lineage: Bacteria > Bdellovibrionota > Bacteriovoracia > Bacteriovoracales > Bacteriovoracaceae > Peredibacter. Next base: position 6,127 of record JAIFLR010000032.1, read on the forward strand.
GATTTGAAAGACCAGGGGATTAACGTAACTTGTGTTCACCCAGGATTTATTTCAACTGCGTTTACCAGCAAAAATACACACCCAATGCCTTTTTTGATGACTCAAGAATCTGCCTCTGAGCAAATTTATAACGCCATCATTAATCGCAAGTCGCATTTATTTTTCCCTACGATTCCAGCATGGTTTATGGGACTTCTCCGTCGAATACCGAGAAGTCTATATTATGCAATTATGCGAAGAGATTTGTTAAAGCTTCGGCATTAAAACGATATGAAGAATCGTCCCCGGCTCATCCTCGCTTAAGTAAAAACTTCCATCTTCAAGAAAAAGAAAGTGCACTGGACGACCGAAAGCCTTTTCTCCTTCTTTGAACCCAGTAATGAACGGCTCATAGCTAATAACCTTGCCCTCTTTAAGACAGGCCTTAACAACCCGGTAACCACTTTTTTTTGCGCGATTCCATGAGCCATGTTCAGCTACCATAAAGCAGTTGTGAAATTCCTTGGGATATTTATTGGCCGGAAAAAAGGCGATTCCTATGGGAGCCGAATGCGCAGGAATTTCCCAAAGAGGTAGAGTGGTCTTAAGGTCTTTGGGTTTTTTCGCAAAAAATTTAGGATCGTTGATATTGTTGGCATGGATGTAGGGGAAACCAAAGTGTGGAGTTTTCTCTTTTACTACATTGATTTCATCTGGAGGAACATCATCACCCATGAGATCTCTACCCATTTCATTAAAATAAAGTTCTTTCGTTACAGGATGCCAAGTATATCCCACAGTATTTCTAATCCCAGTCGCTACAGTCTCAAGATTTTTGCCATCAAAGTCCATGCGGTGGATGGCGCCAAAGGGAAGCTTTTCCTCACAGACGTTACAAGGGGCCCCGATTGGCACATAGAGTTTTCCATCTGGCCCAATGTGGATGGTTTTCCAGCCATGCCACTGTTTATTAGGAAACTCTTTGATCGTTACCAGAGTTGGTTTGGTTTTTAGATTGACCACTTTAGAGATGCGATGAACTTCGGCGACATAGAGTGTGTCCTGGTGCCACAGAACTCCCTGAGTTGGTAAATTAATCCTGCTTGCATGGTTCCCACATACAAAGTGCCATCTGGAGAACGAGTCATCTGTCTCGCGTCTTTAGCCTCAATAATCTTCTCAACTTTAAATCCCTTGGGCAGACTTAGTTTCTTGACCCATTCGGTGGCAAAAGCTGAAGTGGTAATGAGAACAGCAAGCAGAAGGCCTGACATAAAATTCCTTAGCCGAGTTTAGGGAAACATCTCAGAGAGTTGTGGAAAACGGTGATTTTTAATTGCTCCAGATCCACGTTTTTAAGTTCGGCTATTTTGGCCGCTACAAAAGGCAGATAGAATGGAGCATTCTCCTTTCCGCGGTGGGGAACAGGAGTCAGAAAAGGGGAGTCAGTTTCAAAAAGGATTCTCTCCACTGGCGTGATCTTGACCACTTCCTGGACGTTCTCAGCTTTTTTAAAAGTGATAATTCCATTAAAGCCGATATGAAAACCCTCGCCCAGAACGAATTCGGCCAGATCGATGGTTGAAGTAAAACTGTGTATCACGCCTTTGCGTTTTAAGGTTCCACTAAAATTTCTCAAGATGGACTTGGTATCTTCATCGGCTTCACGCGTATGAATGACAACCGGAAGATCCTGATCACAGGCTATCTGGAGTTGTTTTTCAAACATTGCTCTTTGAATTTCAGGCGGGGAGTTGTTGTAATGATAATCCAGGCCAATTTCCCCGACTGCTACCATTTTGGGCATACGGGATCGTTCAATAATTTTATTAAACTCCACCTCTGTTGCCTCTTTAGCATCATGGGGATGGATGCCCTGAGTGAAATAAATCTCCTCGTAAGCATTGGATAGCTCCATCACTTTATCTAGATTGTCCGGATCCACGCCGATTGTAACAATCTTCGTGATTCCGGCCTCTTTAATTTTTCTCCTGATTTCTTCCAGCGGTTCAGCTTTCAGGTAATCAAGATGGCAGTGAGTTTCAATCATCATTATTTTTGTGCATTCAAAATGTCATCAAAAATAGCAAAGAACTGACCATTCGGGATAGTTCCTTCAATCTTCTTACCATTTAAAATAATGGTTGGTGTTGATTTGATATTAAACTGAGTCGCTCCGTTGATGGCCGTGATCACTTTGTTTTTGTTTGCCTCATCTGCGATACAGCTTTCAAGACCATACTCTTTAGCAATGTCAGCTAAAATACCTGACTTTAATTTGTCCTGACCTGCAAAGATTTTATCATGAACTTCAGCGAACTTCTTTTCATCACAAGCCGCAAGGTAGGCAGCATCACAGGCGTTCTCATGAAAGCGACCTTTCACGTTGCTGTTACATTTTGCATCCAAAGGATAGAAAAAATACTGGATATTGATTTTCCCAGGGTATCTGCGAACTAGCTCGTGCATCTGCTCAGCGACGACTTTACAGAAGGGACATTCAAAATCAGAGAAGACACTAATTCTTATTGGAGCTTCAGCAAAAGAAGCTGTCGCCATTTGGATTTTATAAGGAGACTCCTGAGTCGGGTCCCCTAATGCACCCATGGTATTGTATTGCTTAACAATGCTCACGTTTAGTTTTGAGCGCATGTTTTCTTTGCTCGAAGTGTGCTGGTAAAGAAAAAAAGCACCAATGAGAAGTACAGCTCCCCATACACCAGTGACTTTAAAGTCTGGAAGCCAAGTATTGATTCCGCCTTTACGAAGAAGGAAAAACGCAATCCCTGAAAGGACGTAGTAAGCAGTACAGAATGGGCAAAGGCTTCCAAGTGCACCTAAAGAAAAGATGAAAAGGAAAATACATCCAACAAAATTATATTTTGAAAAAGCATTAGCTGTTTTCTCCATGGCCTCAGATGGCATTAGGGCAGAGAAAATAAATAGAAGCCCAAC
>JAIFLR010000047.1 GCA_020048985.1 Halobacteriovorax sp.
GAAGGTGTGGCACTTCTCCTAACTGTTGCGGCCATGACGAAAGGTGCCATTTCAGGTGCGTACAATTTGTACCGCTCACAGCAGGAAAAGGAATTTCACCGAGAGCTGATGGAAGCCAAAAGAGGACTGGGAAATAATTTTTATCTTGATGGTAATATAGCCAAGCACTACAACGACTACAGAAATTTACGTATCGCTTATATCTTGGATTTTGCCGGCGTGATCATGTCGTTTGCCAAAATTCATAAAATTGCATTTGGGCGCACCGGTGGTGACGTCGCCAAGGCCAATGGACTGATTAAAAAAATCATGCAAGATCTAAAGGTCGGTGGAAAAGAAGTTGTCGAGGGTCAGATCCAGGCAGCTGTTTTAAACGCGGCCATTCTCTAAAGACCCTGACGGTACCATTCAGTCAAAATTGCTGTTGTTGCATTGGAAACGTTTAAGCTTTCCACTTCTCCTGTTCCTGGAATAGATAAAAGACCATTCATACTTTTGGTCAGTTTATCCGAGAGACCCACGCCTTCAGCACCTACAAAAAGAATCGTCTTTTCTGGAAAGTTCGTTTTATAAAGCGACTCTCCTGCGTGACTTGAAGTGGCCAGTGTCTTGAAGCCTTGCTTTTTAGCAAGATCTAAAACGTCACTCCAATTTGAGATGTGAATCGCTGGAACACTTTCTGCTCCACCTTCGGAAGTTCTGTAAGCAGCGGCTGTTAAGGCAACTGGAACTTTTGCTTCATAGATAATTCCCGTTACACCAAAGTGAGCACAAGAGCGCATGATGGCACCCAGGTTATGAGGGTTTTCAACTTCTTCAAGAGCAATAATTAAGGACCTTCCAGTTACAGCAAGAAGCTCTTTGACCGCTGGAATTTTCTTAGTTTTTACCACTAAAAGAATGTCTTCGTGGTGAGTAGCACGGCTCAATTTATCCAGCTCTTCTCGTTCAACCACATGGTAGGCAAGCTTATGGTCGACGCAATAACGGACTATATCTTTAAAATCAAAGACCCCGTCGCGGGTTATATAGGCCCGAATCAGGTCTTCAGGGCGTTTTTTGAACAGAGTTTCAGCAGCATGACGGCCGTAGACCTTCATTTCCAGGTTTTTTTTAGTATGTATCATATGGGGGCTTTTAACACGCTCGCTTCTTAGTGTATAGAGAAGCATGTCAATTTATACAGGATATCTCGCCATTCATAAGTTCGAAGCCGAACTGGAAAAAGAGTTTGAGATTAAGGGCCTTAAAATAGCCCAAAAACTTGATCGCTTATATCTAATCGAAGGGAATCATCCGGCGATGATTTGGGCCCAAATGTCGGCCTTTGATTTGGAACTCATCTCCATTGCCTCCATCAATGACGGAGTCAAAAAACTCAAGGCCCTGGGCCGCAACTGGGGTTTATTTACGGTGGGCAATCACCGCCGGGCCCAGTTGATTCAAGATGAGTTGCCTAAATATAATCAGAAACCTATTCCGTTTCGCCACCCCTTGCCTACTTCCCCTATGGGGTTTTGGACTTTACTCGCTCCGGACCAGATGCTGGCCACTACAAAAACCTCATCGCCCTTTGCATTAGGTGAAATGACTTTTACCGAAGATAAAGTCATGCCGCCGTCACGGGCCTACTTAAAGCTTTGGGAGTTTTTTACAGTCTACGCTCCTGAGGCAATCAATGGTGGAACGGCCATTGACGTCGGTTCATGCCCTGGTGGCTGGACTTGGGTTTTGCGTGAGCTTAATTTTGATCACACTATCAGCGTTGATAAGGCCCCTATTGAAAAACGTATTATGGATCTGGGGAAAATAACTTTTAAACAAGAGAGTGCTTTTGGACTGGATCCAAAAGACTTTGAAATGATTGATTGGTTCTGCTCGGATATCATCTGTTACCCTGAGCGCCTTTTAAATCTAGTGAAACGTTTCATGGAAGCGGGCAAGGTCAGAAACTTTGTTTGCACCCTGAAGTATCAAGCGGAAACAGACTGGGAAAGCACCCTAAAGTTCCTGGAAATTCCCGGCTCACGCATTGTCCACCTTCATCACAACAAACACGAAGTCACTTGGTTTCTTAAAGGAGTCCAACCATGAAATATTTTTCCTTTGAGAAGACCCAACGTCTCAAACTTACACGCGACCTGACAAAACATATTAAACGGGGAAATCCCTGGGTATTTTCTGATGCCATTGAAAAGCTCAAGGTCGCCGAAGGCTCTTACGCGATTCTAATGAGTCACAAAAATGAAGTGCTTGCCCATGGGTTTTATTCTCCCAGCATTAACCTTGCTTACCGAGTTTTAAACGTTGGAGATAAAAAATTCACGGACACTGAAGTTGTCGCACGCATGTCCCGGGCGATTAAAAATAAAAAACACCTTCTGACCCTTGAGAATAAATGTTTCAGAGTATTTAACGGCGAAGGTGATGAGCTTCCAGGTGTGGTTGCTGATTATTACGCCGGTGTAGTGGTTTTAAAACTCGACGGAACAGCGGCCGAAGCGTTCTGGAATAAAGAGCAAATTGCCAACTACTTCATGGAACAAAATGTTATCCCTGTTAAGTGCGTCTACTATAAACGCAAAAACAAAGAAGAAGATAAAGGGGTCATTCTCGCTGGTGAGTGTGACAACCTGACTGATCTGGAATTTCTTGAGCACGGGGTAAAGTTTCGCACTAACATAGTGGATGCGGCGAAAACCGGATTTTTCCTGGATCAAAGAGAAAATAGAAACTTCATCAGAAGTTTTGCCAAAGATAAAACGCTCCTCAATCTTTTTGGTTACACGGGTGGGTTTTCAGTTTACGCGGGACTCGGTGGTGCAACAAAAGTCACCACAGTGGATATTGCCCCTAATGCCATTAAGGCAAGTGAGCTTAACTGGGAAATCAATCTTCTGGCCAGTGAGATGCACGAAGGGATTTGTACTGATGCTTTTGAATTTGTCAAAGAAGCGCAAGAGCAGAAAAAACTCTGGGATATCGTGATCACAGATCCTCCGAGCTTTGCTCCCAATCAAAAATCAGTTGATACAGCGAAAGATGCCTATACCAAAATTTTCGCTGACTCGCTTAAGCTAGTTAAAGACGGCGGCTTCTTTGCGGCTTCAAGCTGCTCGGGCCACATCAACACTGAAATGTTTCTGGACCTCGTTCAGGAAGCTCTTTCAAGTTCAAAACGCAGAGGAAAAGTCCTTCTGGTTAAAGGACAACCGGAAGATCATCCTTATCCAATGGCGTTGCCGGAAATGCGCTATTTGAAATTTGTTTTTCTTCAGGTATTTAAAGACTAAAGCGATTGGCCAATTTGAAAGATTTTATTGGCAAGAACAGCTAACCATTCAGAATTGTGTAACATGAGATTGGGCCTATTTCCAGTGGTTGGAAGCCGATTAGAAGATTGGTCGCCAGTGAATCTATAATTCTGGAATGAAAATAGTTATTATTCTCAACCTTATTTTAAGCGTTCCAGCTTTTGCTTTTATTAAAGACAAAGATTTATCAAATAGAAAGATAATCAACGAAAGAACGGCCAGAGAAACAGAATCTCCAGTCAGATATGTAAGAGGAAGAGTCGACAGATCTCCGGCCGAGTCTACAAAAACAAATAATCAGATAAAAAATGAACAAGTCACGATAGGCGGAAGTAGTCGATCTTGGGGAATCATCAAGAAAGCAGACTAAAGGGCCTGCCACCAGGTTTTAATCTCATGGGCCAGAAACTCTGGTCCATCCACATGAAACGCGTGACCCACAGTGGGATCAGTGCACAGGACAAACTTGGCACTGGTGAGATGGGCTATGTCTTGAGAGCACTTGTAGTAGGCCAGACGATCTTTTTGGGCCGCCACCACTAACATAGGTAGTGCTGGAAGTTGGCCCGGTTTAAACTTCATCGCTGCCAGCAGTTGATTAATAACATTTGAAAGCTTCATATTCGCTTCCATTCCAATCTCACTCCACCTGGGCAGAATTTTTTCAGAAAGGTCAGGGCGATTGGAGCAAAGTTTTAATATCGCCTTTTCTTTTTTCTCGCCCTTAGGGGCCAGAGCGATCTGTATAAAGCCGTACAATGCTTTTGGCATCAGTCTTTTAAACATTGGTGAGACACCAGCGAGACTAGAATTGATCATGACAAATCCATGAAAATCATCCGGGTAACGAGTCACCCAGTCCCAGGCAACCATTCCCCCTAGGCTGATCGCAATGACCAGTCTTTTTCTTTGGGGATTAAACGTTTGATGGCTTCGCGCCTTGTCCACAATGCCTGAAATGCTTCTTGGACTTTTGGTTTCTAAATGTTTACCGGCCCCAGGCAGATCAACAAGATGAATTTCAATGGGCCCCAGAGACTTTTTAAGTTCAGCTAAAAAATCCTCAGACCAGTGACGGGACTCTTTAGTCAGGCCGATAATAAGGTAGATATCCATATCTTTACTCAATCACTTCTGCCGGCAGATCTGTTTTTTTGATCCAACTTGATTTAAAAATGAGCTCCTGATCAGTATAGACAAAAATCAAGGCCCCTTTTTTAAGTGTATTGATAACAATCTCATTCATGGATTTGTCTTCCATTCCCCAGAAGCGACCAGATTCATTGGTTGAAAACATCAGGCATCCCTCAGAGGTTGAGGCTATTCCCGTTGAGGCCTGATAGGCCCCCATTCCTCCGAATCCATGGACAACCACCGCGCGAGAGAAAACATTTGAATTAAGGACTGGGTCATGACCCTTGAGTCTCAGGGAATAACCATAGGCACCTTTGTAGGATACGTCTGTCGACATGAAGCCAACCGACGACATGCTTGAACCAGGGACATTGGAGAAGGTGTCAGCAAGGCCGTCCCAACAAATAAAAGCGCCGAAAAGTAGAGTGCTTAGAGAAGTCCACCACGGCCAGTAAGGGATGATCCTTAATTTTTCCGGCCTTGAGCAGTCGCTCCCGACCCGAGACGGCGAGCCTGAGAATATCTTTATTTAAAAACTCACCTTCAGGAATTTTTGCCAGCTGATTTGGAGTTAGGGGTCTGGCGTTATTGGTAGCGTTCTCACCGAAAAGATCTGGAATAAAAGGGCTCATCACTCCGTCACGTTCATCGTTAATGGCGGCATTAAAAAAATATCTTTTAGACTCAAAATCAGAATTGAGTTTTTCCCATAAATCATCAATGTG
>JAIFLR010000115.1 GCA_020048985.1 Halobacteriovorax sp.
TTATCAGAACTCACTCTATTCAATTACGCATCTTCAAACCCTTGGGGTAGGAATTGAAATTGAAAAAATTGCCAATTTTATCATTATCCCACAAATCATGATTGGGCAGGCACAGTTCAAGGATCCAACAGAGGTTAAAGAAGTTAATAACTACGGACTCAAAGTTATTTATTACAAAGAGCGCCTCTACTCCCTCTCCCTATTCGCCAACAAAGGGATTCAAGCTTCCCAAGCACTCATTGGTCTTGCCAGTGAAACAATCGACACACAATCAGCTGGTTTTGGTGCGGGTTATTACCTTATTCCAAACCTGAAAGCAGAATATATTTTTGATTACACTGATCTGGGTGAACTCGATAACCAATTTTTAACTTCAACCCTTAACCTCGTCTGGACTTTTTAATGACACAAGAAATTTGCCTTCTGCTTTTAAAGTTTACTGGGATCTATTTCCTGGCAATCAATTTGCTCTATGGTGTTTTGATGCTGTTGTCTTGGGTTGAAATCAAAAAATACCGACGTGAACTTAAAAAACCTACAAATAAAGATAAAATCCCGGCCGTCTCTTTCATTATTCCCGCCTTTAATGAAGAGTCATTAATTGTAGAAACTATCCAGACCTATCTTGCTTTGCCTCAGGAAAAAAAAGAGATCATCGTCATTAATGATGGCTCCCATGATAAAACTTTTAAGCTTCTTCAAACCATGTTCCAATTGAGAAGACTTGAAGAAAACTCCAATATCTTTCAATCTATCACGGCAGCTGATCTTCGAGTATTAGAGACTCCCCATATGGGTAAGGCCCAAGCGCTCAATTTTGGAATTGAGAATGCTAAGTATGATCTGATTTGTACTATGGATGCAGACACTATCCCAACTGCTCGAGGGGTTGAAGGTTGTTTGCGCGCTTTTGCTCAGGATTCAAAACTCATTGCAGCCGGTGGAGTCCTACATACTCTTGATTCAAAAAACTTCTTGGCCTCATTCCAAAGCCTCGAGTATTTGAGAACTTTTTTGTGTGAGAGACTTGGATGGAGCTTACTTGGCTCAACAACCCTTATCTCGGGTGCCTTCTGCATGGTAAAAAAAGAAGCATGGAAAAAAGTCAAAGGTTTCAGAGCGAATTCAATCACGGAAGATTTAGATTTTATAGTACGCCTTCGTAAGGCTTATCCGGGCGAGAATCACGCCTTCAAAATTCTTCCGATCACCACTTGCTATACGCAAGTTCCTAAAGATAGAAAGCACCTCATGGTCCAACGTATGAGATGGCAGATGGGTCTGGTTGATACTCTGGCGAGAAATCTCGACTTGTGTTTCCATCCAGGCCACGGGTTATTCCTTTTGCCTTGTATGCTGGCTGGATAGAGCCTCAGCATGTGGCGACATACCTTGCAGCTGGTCTCGCCTTCAATCTTTTCATTACGTTATTTGGAATTTATCTCGATAACAAATACGTTTCGGTGAATAAGAACTGGTCTCTTATGAAGAGTATTTTCCACACCATTATTTTGCATTTTGGGTATAAACAGCTCACTTCCTGGTGGAGACTTTTGGCACTTATTAAATGTTTTAGAAAAAAATATGAGTGGGGCGAAAAACCAAGACAGGAAATTACTCCTCAGACTCTCTAAAAAACAACAGACGGTGTTCCCACTTTTTGGAAATCTTGCGCTCGCCAGATAATTTGAAAGGCTTTTTACGATAGCCTTGGCGAGCAGGATCTTGGGCCAACTCAATTTGCAGCTTCACCGTTTGGCGAAAAACTTCCATCAAGTTCTCTTCAGAACCCTGAGTCGATTCTTTCCCTAGTTTATTTAAATCCAGCAGCACCTGATGAAGAGATTCAACAGTTGATAAACATCCCGGCATGGGTTGATGCTTCACCTGAAATTCAGAAATACGAAGTGTATCAAAACTCACGCGAGGCAAGCGGTGAAGTTTAGTCGTGAGCTTCATCATTTTTTTAGCACAAGGCCAGGTTCCATCAATCACGATGAACTGCAGTGGCTTCGTCCCGAGCTTCATAGCGGCGTCGGGTCTAGAAAGATCAACAGTCTCGTCCCCCGGATAAAGAATCACCGTCTGGTAATTTTCATCCTTTAAGACTTCCAAAAAGCGCTTATTTTCATCAAATCCAACATCCACAATGATTTCAGAGTTCTTCAAAATCAGATGGCTAAAGCGCCCAGTCCCGACCTTTTCCTTTTTAAATTCCATTGGGTGCATCAGGATGACGAAGCGTGATTTGGTCTCAAATGGGCGTAAATACTGGCAAACGCAGGTCAGAAGCCGCCTGCGGCAGGTGAGACATAAATTCAATTTTAGGCCATTTTCAGTATCCATAAGTTTCTCTATACTCCGACTTATATGCCAAAACATAAAGTTAGAAAACAAGAGATCAAAAAAATAGCCCTAAGCGGAGGCCCAGGGGGTGGAAAATCCACTGCCGCTGAGCTTTTTAAGCTGGAATACAAAGATTTTATCTCTCTGGTACCAGAAGTGGCCACTTTGCTTTTCCGAGGTGGTTTCCCAAGAGTGGATTCACTGAGCGTTGTTGAAAACATACAGAAATCTATTTTTCATGTGCAAAATAATATTGAAGACACTTACGCCAGTCTGTTTCCTCACCACACTCTTCTGTGCGACCGCGGAACTGTAGATGGTGGCGCTTACTGGCCAACAACTCCTGATGATTTTTATAAAACCATGGGAACGACTCTCAAAAAAGAATTAGAGCGCTACGATGCAGTGATTTTTTTTGAAACAGCAGCGGCCGGTGGTTTTACTATTGATCTAGGAAACCCAATTCGAAATGAAGATCAGAAGAAAGCCATTGAGCTTGATCTTAAACTCAAGGCACTTTGGTCTCAGCATCCTAACTTTGTGTACATTAAGAACGAGCCATCGTTTCTCAAAAAGATCATGGCCGGTATCAAAGCGATGGATGAATTAATTAAAGCTGACTAAAATAAGTCAGGTTGAAATCAAGAAACTCTTCCCCTTGCAGATAATTCTGAAAGCGCACTAAACCGAATGGGACTGGTCCAATGATGCTCGTTAGCTGCGAGTCCTCATTATAAAATTCACATCCCGTAATTTTTTGAATTCCAATCACCAGATCTGTCAGCATCCCTTCGCGGGCGTAACAATTTTTCAGCACACTGGCGATTTTCTCTGGCGTGTAGAGAAAGTTGTGAGGCAGCACGTGAATCTGGTCTTGAATAATTCGGTTTTGATATGTAACGAGTGTTCTAACTTCAAAGGTATCTTCCACGGTGTCGTGAGCAAGAATCTTTCTTTCCATGACAATCATGGAGCCTTCGTACTTGGCTTCATAGCGAACGAAGTCACCTAGTGCCGGATAGGCCAAGGCACTAGTCGTTACCAAACATAAAAGAAGAAATTTAATCATCATAGAAGATCCTTAAGAAATGAAGTCTTAATCGCTAGCTCTTGCGCCTCATTATTAGGATACACAGCAGAGCTTTCACAATCACGACCTGCTTGATCATAATTTCTCGTGCCGTAAATCATCATGCCTTCCAGCTCATAGCTTTTCGCATTAATGATGGCCGATCCCCTGCTCTCACCGGTGATGTCAGAATTCAGGATAAAAAGTCGCTCATTTTGGTCATAGACTTTGGTTTGATCAGCAACTTTCAGCGGCAGACCCCGCGGGTGACCCAAGACAATTAATTCCTCATTAGCTGCCATTTCACCACTCTGCCTAAACTTAACAGGTGTGATGCCTTTGACTTCTTTCTTCAGCTCCATCAGTGCATAACTAATGCCGGTGTTGCGGTCAAAGGCGCGCTTCACAATTTTCTCACACTGATAAAAGTTTTTACTGTGATGTTTCTCAACAAAGGGAGCATCAGATTTAAGATTATAATCAAAGACCCAATAATACAGATCATTGGAGCAGTAATGCTCAGTAATACAATTGCCGGCGGTTAATAGATGCTTGGGAGAAACTAGAATACCTGTGCAGTTGTTACGCATAGAAAGTTGATTGGAAAATTTTTCTTCCGCACAGATCCCTCGTTGGTGGAACGGCTCCATCACCATGGTCCAGAAGCGATTAAATTTCCACCCAGACAACTCAACGAACTCGATTTGGTAGGCAATGGCCGAAGCGACTTTTTTAAGCTGAGGGTCAGTCACCTCATGAAGGTCTTTGCGATTGTCCTCTTCATAGAGGGCGAAAGTGTTACATGAGAGGCCAAGAAGGGCAAAAAGGATGAACGTTTTCATCTCTAAATTTTGAGGAAAATGATTCGATATGTAAAGACTCTGGCTGCCGGGCCACTAAAACCCGACAGCCCAAGAGAATTTACTTTTTAGCTTTCTTTTTTACGACTTTTTTAGAAGCTGATTTTTTTGCAGGAGCTTTTTTCGCTACTTTCTTAGCAGGTGCCGTCTTCACTACTTTTTTTGCAGCTTTCTTAGCAGGAGCTTTCTTCACTACTTTTTTTGCAGCTTTCTTAGCAGGTGCCTTCTTTACTACTTTTTTTGCAGCTTTTTTAGCAGGAGCTTTCTTCACAACTTTTTTGGCAGCTTTCTTAGCAGGAGCTTTTTTCACTTCCTTCTTTACTGGAGAAGGTGCAGCTGGTTTTGAGGCTTTGGGAGCTTTTGGTGCCACCGGCTGAGCTGGTGCCGCAAGATCTGGCTTATCCGCTAGTTTTTGGTATTCAACCAGTAATACATGGAAAAAATCCCATGAATCTTCGACTTTTAGGGTTTTCAATTGCTCACTGTATTTTTGCCACAACGCGAGGTCTTTATTTTTGAACTTTGCAACCAAATAAATACATTTTTGAACTAAGTCAGCTTTCTGATGATCAGATATTTCGCTTGGAAATGTCATAAAATCCTTTTTTTCGAATGGGTTAATTATTAAATTCTACATACGCTGAAGATAAAATGACAAGACCAAGACTCACCCACCCGCCAACTTCACCTTAAACCCGGTCTTTTCCAGAAAGGTCTTAATCTTTTCCCTATGATCCCCTTGAATCTCAATCATGTTGTTCTTAAAAGAACCGCCGGTTCCACACAGGGCCTTTAGCTTTTTCTCGATTTCTTTGAAATAAGGTTCATTCACGGGAAGTTCAAAAACTACCGTTACGGTTTTGCCACCGCGACTATTTTTTTCAAGACGAATTTTGAGGGTGTGCTCAGTTGGTTTGAGGTCTTCTTTTTTGGGGCAGCCACATGGAAACTTTGAGCACTTAGGGCAGCGCTTTTTGAAATTGGGGTCATCGGAATAGACGAGTTCGTAATCAGACATGGTAATATAAAGTTAAAGGCGACTCATCCGTGAGTCAAGAATTCAATTGAAGGCGGCACTCGCAAAGAGACTTGCTGTAACTGAGAAAAGACCAAACGCTAAAAGAAGAATGACTTTTTCCATTTGCACCTCGCTTAATTAGGTTGTAGTCCCCTTTTAATCTGGCGGCCATAAAGAATTAGTTAAGTCAGAAAATGTAAGTGCTCAAGACCGTTATGACAGAATCTGACTTTTGAGTTAGTATTTTTATCATGAGTAGCTACATCCTTTTTCATAAACCCTATAACGTTCTCTCGCAGTTCACCCCAGAGGATGGCGCCCGCGCTCTGTCGGAGTTCAGTCTTCCTTCAGGAGTCTATGCCGCCGGTAGACTGGATAAGGATTCGGAAGGACTGCTACTTTTGACTGATGATGGTCTGATGATTGAGAAACTGCTTAATCCCAAAAATGAAAAGCCTAAGACTTATTGGGTACTGGTTGAGCGTGTGCCTACGGAAGATGAGCTTGAGCGAATGAGGAAAGGTTTAAAGATTGAGGATTATCTTACGAAACCTTGCAGTGTAAAAATACTCGATCCACAACCCGAAGTGCCCCCGAGGGATCCGCCGGTGAGATTTCGCAAAACGGTTCAGGACATCTGGATTGAAATTACCATCACCGAAGGGAAAAATCGTCAGGTGCGCAAGATGACAGCTGCTATTGGGCACCCGACTTTAAGGCTTATTCGTAAAAAAATAGGGAATCTTGAATTGGGAGATTTGGCGGAAGGAAAATGGAAAGAGATCTCCAAAGAGGAAATCTCTTTCTAGATTATTTATAATTTAATATCGATCGTATCTTCGAATTTGAAGCCAGCATCGTTTGCATCCATATTTCTCAGAACTCCCGCCTTCCCTTCACGAGTCGCAACCAACTTGCCATTAAGCATGACTTCAACTTTCTGGTTTAGATCAACCATGGAAGAATGAAGATAGAGTTTCAAACCCTTACTCATTTTAGGTGCTACAGGCATATCGATTCGAATGACGTTGCCCTCAATCTTGGCGTGAAAATCGATTCTCTCTTGGACCGACAAGTCACTATTGACAGCTTCCACCCAAAAATAACGGGCCTCTGAATCAAAATCATAAGTGATATTGTTTTCAACTTTTGTAGCTTGAACTGTTAGGAGACTTCCCCAAAGTTCTTTCTGGTAGAGATCACGCGGAAAATTTTTATAAAGTTTAATTAGATTCTGCTTAAAGAGATTATAGTCGTAATTGTGTGCGCCATTATAAAAAACGATGTCGAGCATTGAGCGCTCACCGTATTGAGTTTCCAAATCTTTGGTTCGTTTAAGTTGCTCTTGGCAGCGAGTAATGAAGACATCAAAGTGATCTTTTAAGCCTTGTAAATGAACGTAAGGGACGTTGAAGACTTTATTCAAATGCTGCTCAGACTGATGATTAACATCCATGCCGGCCGCCATCGGAAGAAAGAAAGCAAACTCATCCGCAGTCCAAAGATAAGATCTAGTTATTCCCATGCCTCCCATGGAGTGCCCTGAAACACCAACGCGGTTAACATCTACATTCAAATCTTTTTTTATCATTCTTCCCAGATCGCGCATGAGTCCTCTGGTATGTCCGCCCCAATTGAGGCCGTTGGCCGAAGGCAGAACAACAACAATGCCAAGTTCATCGGCCATTCGCTTTAAATCAGGCATGTACATGTTAACGGTAT
The DNA here is from genome assembly GCA_020048985.1 of Halobacteriovorax sp. Classification (GTDB taxonomy): domain Bacteria; phylum Bdellovibrionota; class Bacteriovoracia; order Bacteriovoracales; family Bacteriovoracaceae; genus Peredibacter. Next base: position 7,016 of record JAIFLR010000115.1, read on the forward strand.
TGATAGATCCCTGACGATTCATGGTTGAACCGCCTCCACCATGAGTAAAGATCAGGGCCCCTACATTAGAAGATGTCTCAATGGATTTAGGGATGTAATAAAAAATATCGTAGCGAAAATCATTTTTATATCGCTCTGGGGCCCAACTGAAACTATCGACGGAGCCAACCGTATCAAAGTGGGCCTTGTCTTTAATGACATCGGCGGCGGCGATTGAAGTAAAAAAGGTCCCTAACAAAAAGGCTGAAATGATATTTTTCATGGGACGGATTCTAAACCAGTTCTAGACCAGGGAGAAAAATTCGAATTTTTTGGGTAATTATTATAGGAAATGGATGTTTCTAGGGGGCGATCTCTTTCTTTCGATCTTTATAAGTATCGGTTTTATGGAGCTGGCCTTTGCCCAGACCATAACTCTCCATAACCTTTAACTCATCAATCGCAGTCTGCGAGGACATGGATCCATTCAAAAGTTTCAGGTAAACTAGGATTTTGTGGTTAAGGTCATGCGCCTTCTCGTTCAGGGCCTCAAGGCGCAGAGAATTCACTCCACGGTTTTTAAGCTCCCCTAAAAGAAAGCTCGCTGACTGAGGAGTCGCTTTGAAAAAAGTATTGCGGCACTCGTGATCGGCCTTGAGGTAGTGCCAATTGCCGTATGGGTCTTTAAGTTTTACTTCGTGTTTTTCGCAAGGCTTACCGCAGTCTTTAAAAGAGCTACCAGTAGAGAGGAAGGCCGCAAACACACAATGCTCCATATGAAACTCGGGCATATATTGGTGTAGAGTGACTTCTAATCTTGATGGATCACTATGAGAAACAAGATCTAAAAGCTGCTCTTGGTTCAGATCATAAGAAGTATTAACCGTCTCAAGTCCTTTGTTCAGAAGATAATCAGCGGTCAAAGAATTAGTGACGTTCAAAGAGAAGTCCCCAATCAAAGGGATCGAGCATTCGTTGCGAAGAAATTCAATCGCCCCAAGATTGCGCACCAGAATTTTATCCGGATTGCATCTGATGATCATTTTGAGGTTATGGTATTCCTTGGGCTTTAAAATGCGAGTCGTGGCAATAGCAGTCTTAAAATTTAACTTTTTCAGTCGCTCTATCGAAGCCGCATAGTCTTTTCCGAACTCGAAATCCAAAATCACGAGTCCTATGGAATGATCAAGCCCCTGATAGATGCCCTTCTCTACACCGTCAGCAAACCCATCAACTTGCGCCTTACTTCGAAGAAGAATATTCAAGACTGTAGTTGAGTTATTGGCAATACGAACAGCCGGCAACTCCACCTTATTCAATGTCATCGTTTTGGGGGCCACTCGAGCTGCATTCATTTTCTCCACCAGCTCGCGCCTGAGATCTTTGAGCTCCCGGTGATTCATGAAGCAGCCTTCCTGGATGAAGCACTCAAACCCAGCGAGCTCATAAATACTTCCACCAAGAGACGATAGTTCTGCTTTTAGTTCATCTTCAGTAAGTGAGCGATTTTTGGCCGGGGCCATAAATGAAATCGTCTGGGCATAAACTTCTCGCCCTTCCGGATCAATCGCCTTAACTAAAATGGGCTCATTATAAATGCCCTGAACAATCATCTTAAGTGGAATACGTTTTTGAAATTCCCGTGACTGCCAGCCCTTTTGCAGCTCCTTATCCAGTCCTTCATCAGAGTTCAAATAGACCTTCATACCTTTTTCAAGATTGAGATTCTTTTGAACCAGTTCGACTTCCAGAAATTTGCCGGACTTCTCTACCGAGAATATCTTGGAGCCAATTTCTTCTTTATTCACCAACAGCAAACCCATCCCGGCCCGCAGCTCAGTTTTAGTATCAATGACGAATGATTTTTTCTTCACTTCTTTGATCACTCCGAGCTCAAGACCCCGGTGAGCGCTAAAGGATCCATCCACCAGCTGCTGGTGATCAACACCATTGAGCCAGCCGGTAAAGAATCCACGGGAATAAGTCGAAGCAAGTTCAGTCGCACGTTTGCCCAGATTTAAACTCTGTCCATCCAAAACTTCCCGGTAATTGCGGGCGGTACTTGCGACATATTCAGGCGTTTTAAGGCGCCCTTCAATCTTAAATGAATTCACACCTATTTCTTCCAAGGCCTTAACTTCTGAGATCCCCATTAAGTCTTTAGGAGAAACGAGGTACTTCTTATCGCCCATTTCTTTTTTCTTATCATCTACATAAAGCTCATATTCAAGGCGGCAACTCTGGGCACACTGACCACGGTTGGCACTTCTTCCCCCAAGGGATTCAGAAGTAAAGCACTGGCCAGAATACGCCACACATAAAGCACCGTGGACAAAGACTTCCAGTTCTTTATCAGTCTGTTCACGAATCATTTTGATTTCTGGAAGTGAGTTCTCACGGCCCAAAACAAATCGGTCGATTGATAGATCATCCACGAACTTGATGGCATCCGGATTAGTCACAGTCATTTGCGTTGAGGCATGAATTCTTTGATTCGGGGCCATTTTTCGAATCAGGGAGGCAAGTCCCAAATCCTGGACGATGAAAGCATCAGGCCCCATAGGTAGGACCTGATCGAGCATCTCCACCACTTTGGGGTATTCATTTTGAAAAATGACCACATTGAAGGCGAGGTTGGTCTTCACCCCATAAAGATGGCATAGGTCGATCATTTCTTTGAGTTCTTCGTATGTAAAATCAGTGGTCCTTCCGCGGGCATTAAAAAAGGGCACGCCAAAATAAACGGCGTCAGCTCCGTGATGGATAGCAGCAAGACACATGGCCATGTTGGCAACAGGTAATAAAAGTTCAGATTTCATTGAGCTGGAATGTACCCAAACCTCGCCTAAATGGCCATTGTTGGAAAAAATTACATTGTCTTTATTATTTAAGGCGACCTATCAATCATGTCTGGATTTTATCTGATCAATTAGATAAATAGTTCTCCATGAATTTCCTGAAACTCGCCCTGACCATCTTTTGCGTTGGCTTCACTACAACTAGCTCTGCAAAGCTAGTTCAAATCATTCACACCAATGATTTGCATTCCTTTTTTGAAGGCTCTCGCAGCGGCAAGGGCGGTTATTCTCGCATTAAAACTTTGGTTGATCAGTTAAAAGCAGATGCATCCAATAAAGGTATCAAAACTCTCTTCCTTGATGCCGGTGATTTCGGCGAAGGATCGAGTTATTATTTTTCCAATAAAGGCACCGACGCTCTTCGTGCTCTGGATTTATTGGGCGTAGACGTAACAGTTCTTGGGAACCACGATTTCATTATGGGTGGCGACGATCTTGCTCGCCAAATGAAAGAATCAAATCTTCAGGCCAATCTTCTTTCGGCAAATCTGAAAGGCAAAACCTTAATGGGTCTTAAAAAGATCAAGCCTTACGTGGACTTTGATATCGATGGAATGAAAATCAGAATCTTCGGTCTCACGACTCCCGAAATTCATTATCAGTATCCACTACTTCCTCAAGGCTTTATTGGGCCCTCACATAAAAAAGGCATAAAGATCGCCCAGCGCTCTAAAAAAGACGGTGTCGATTTCCTCATTGCCCTCACTCACATCGGTCTTGATAAAGACTCAACTCTGGTCTCTCATTCTCGATCAATTGATATGGTTATCGGTGGTCATTCTCACACTCGTTTGGATCAACCTAAGATGGTGGAAAACCTCAAAGGGGAAATCATTCCGGTTTTTCAAACAGGTGCTCACGGCCTGGCCGTTGGATCCCTCATTGTTGATGTCTTAGGCGAAGGCGAATATAAACTCATTGATTACCGCCTTTATGACATAACCAAAGATATTTCTGAAGACACTGAAGTTAAGAAGTTTGTAGATGAAGCCTATATCAATAGAGAACGTTATTTTAATCGTTCATGGACTGAAGTCATTGGGTTTTCAGAAATTAAACTCACCGGACTCTATGAGGGACGAGTAAAAGATCCAAGATCATGTTGGTCTCATCATATTGCTCGCCTTAGTCGTGAAACGGCAAAAACAGATATAAGTATTCAGTTTGACCTTTTCCAAGGTGAAGAAATACCGGCCGGACCGATCCGCTTTGGTGATTTAATCGATAATTTTCCGCATTTCAGTAAATGGGGAGATGATGGATGGTCCGTTTCTCGCGCTTATGTCTCTGGTTTGATACTCACTCAAGTCTTAAAATATTTGGGAAGTGGAAACCAGCCATTTGATGCCACTATTGATGGAGTACAGGCCTGGGATAAAGAAAAAGGTAAAGCCGTCCCTTACCTGAACGGATTCCACAAAGCTGAAGACGCTCTCATTGAAGGTAAAGCTCTCAAGAATTCTAAATTTTATTCAGTCGCACTTCCGAGTGAGATCCCCTACGCTGTGGGGAAAATGTCTCCCCTGATTCGTGATCTTCTGTTGGTAAATTCAAAGAAGGTTGAGAACTCAAACTTTTGGCCTCTATTTGAAAACTATATCGCCAAAAATTCTCCGCTTAAGTGCCTGGCAGACTAATATTGGTTGGTCCTCAATAGGACTAATGTGCAGGCCTCTTCGACTTTGATTCCCTTTTCTTTCAGTGCTTGCTCTAGACCCGGATTTTCTGAACCTGGATTAAAAATAACCCGTCTGGGTTTCAAATCAATTATGTCCTGCTGGTACTTTGTAGAAAGCGCCGAGTTCACATACATAGTCAGGGTATCAACCTTGGTTCCCTGGTTAACAAGTGCCTTAATTTCTGGCACAACTTTATACCCAAGCACTTCGGTTTCCCTTGGATGCACCGGGATAGGCGTGTGGCCGTACTCCTTCAGCATCTGAATTGCCTTATAAGAATAACGATTTGTATCACTTGAAGCACCCAATACTGCGACAACTTCCATGGCCTCTCCTTAAAAAAAAGGCTAAAATACACTTACAAAACAAGTGAGATTTTATGGCCTTTATTACTAAGACATTTTACTCCTCTGAGGACCTCATCAGTCATCTCAAGGCGCATCAACCTAGCTTTTACTTCTCCTCAAAGACTTCTACCGTCATCCCCTATGACAAATTAGATACCCTGCTCCCTTGGTCAAACGGCGACTATTTTCTCTGTGACCTAAGTAAACTTCCTCCAAGCATGGAGCTGAATGAAAAAGGCAACCTGATTTTGAAAGGTGCCGTCTCCTGGGAAGACGCTAAAAAGTTTTTGCGCTCTAAAGGCCGCAACCTAAAAACCTCTCCGACTGAACAACTGGCCTTGATCACTGCGGGCATTGCCACATCATGCACTGGTGAGCGCTGCTTTGGTTTTGGAACTATGAGATCCCAAGTGGTGAGACTTAAATATCTAGATTTTAACGGCGAAGAAAAAGAGCTTAAGCGTGAAGATGATTTTAAAACAACTTCTGCCAACCTTAAGCCTTACCAGGAAGATTTTAAAACCTATCAAACATTTAAAAATGCTCCCTACCCTCGTTTTGAAAAAGCTATTGATCTCATGATTGGTACTGAAGGTCAGATGGGTCTAGTGACAGAAGTAGAAATTGAAACGGCTGAAAACTATGACCTGACTTACGTCTTTATGCTGGTTCCTAAATGGGAAGATAATTTTGAACCCCACATGGAAATTTTTAACGCTGTTCAATCTCACCGGGACGCCATCATGTCGTGCGAGCTCTTGGATGCCAACTGCATGAACTACCTGAAGCCAGATGAAAAACTCGGCACTAACCAAGACGTGATCTTTCTCGAGATCAAGTCTGATCAGTTCGAAGACATTTACGGCAACGTTTTATGCCACTTAAAAAATATCGGTCACGATGACGTGTTTGAAATTGCTGAAAATAAATTTCATCACGTTCGCGCCAGTGTCCCACGTGCCATTTTTGAAGAAAACTCAAAGATGGGTGTGGTAAAAATCGGAACAGACTGTCAGGTGACTGGGGAGAAGTTCCCAGAGCTTCTCAAGTTCTACCGTGAAGCTGCGAAGGTTGGCGTGCGCTACTGCCTCTTTGGTCACTTTGGAGCTGGAGCAAATCCAAAAACTCTATGACAAAGTTCTCGAGTGGAAAGGCTCCCCTTTTGCTGAACACGGCATTGGACTTCTCAAGCAAAAATACATCAAACGCTTTCATGGCCCGCATCAACTGGGATTATTCCAAGACTTGAAGAAAGAATATGATCCCTATAATCAGTTTTTTCCGCAGGGATTTATGGGGCAACCTTAATCCTGTTCATAATTTGTTAAACTTATTAGCTAGACAATAGATCGACATCTTATCTAGCCTCTATGGATGAAAATTACTTTGTTATTTATGGGGCTACTCCTGGCGAGCCCACTTTGGGCCGTGCATGTATCGACTGGTCTTCATAAAAGTTTAATTGATGTCCAGGACAAGAACGGAGATGAGGTCAAAAATCCTTTTTCCCCGGTTCTCACCGTTGGAAGCAACTTCAAGATGACGGAAGGCTTTGGTTTCTCACCGCAACTCGGCTTCATTTACCACACAGTTAAATCAGACGATTCGTACGGCGAGTATAAAATGTATTCGTTTTTCATTCTCTACGATTTCATATGGGTCCCTCAAGGTTACGATTTTTTTGGTCTAAGATTTGGTCTCGGTACATTTAGGAAAACCATTAAAGGCGAAGGCGGCACAGTTACCATTCCCAACGGAAATAGTACTGCTACGGCCTACAGGCCCGAATCTTCGACTTCCTATTCAGGAACTTTCAATTTAGGAACGGACTTTAATTTTCATATCTTGCAGGATTGGTTTTCCAATTTTGGTGTCCGCTTTGAAATGTACGTCTTTCGACCGCTCTCCACGGAAAACCGTAACTATACTTACACCCTCGGTGCCGTTGGATACTTTTAGGAAATGAAATCTATGTTTAAATTTATAATTCTCGGTCTTTTTGTATTTTCACATGCTCACGCTTTTATCATTGCTGATAAAAACTATAGGCTCTCTAAGCCAGAAGATACGACCTTTAAAATTTCCAGTGAAGGTTGCACTGCCGCTGGAATTTCAGACGCTGTTTTAAAATCGGCGATGGAAAAAACTGCTGAAATCTGGAATGACGCTCCCGAGAGTCGCTTAAAAATTAAAGTTGGCGGAAAGTCCGGGACCTCCGTCAATTCAACGACTATTCCAAAAGGTGAAGTTATTGTTGGTTGCTTAGATTTAAACGACGCAGGAATTGGTGGCACAACACAGCAGGATAAAGCTAATGGGTCGGCAAGAATTAAAATGAATTCAGGTGTGTACTCAGGTACTCAGCTTTATGGCTTTGAGGGAGTGCTTACTCATGAATTCGGACATGCAGTTGGTCTTACCCATAGTAAAGACCCTGCTTCAGTTATGACTTATGAGTCCAACGGATGGGTCAACCCTAAGTTTCTTGCTCAAGATGATGTGGATGGAGTTGTTTACCTATATCCAAATGAAGACAAAGAACTAGGTGGCCTCCTCGCAAGTTGCAATTCATACTCTGCCGATGGGTCAACTCCATCAAGCGGTTTTGGCCTGGATTTCATCATCGGTTTTTTGGCAATCTTCGGGATTTGGAAACTGATCCGTAAATTTCTTAAATTTCGTTTATCTTAAGGCCACCAGGCAAATTTCCTGACGGTATGACGGCAGATACTTAAGCTCCACTTGCGTGAACCCTTTCTGCTTATAAGACTCAACGATAGGCTTGAGCATTCTGAGGTAGCGGTCCTGATGCAACTTGAGAGTGAGAATCACTCCGCGAGGCTCAAGGAAAGTGAGGAAGCGGTCTACTTCTTGAATCACCACACTTGGCGGAAGATTCACGTCACTGACAATCCAATCAATGTCTTCACGAAAATTATTTTCATTTAATGTTTCAAAAGCTTTTTTGATATGCCTGAAATTATATTTTTTTAAAATTCTCGGATCCATCTCGGCCGGATCGACTCCAAAGACTTGAAGATCTTGCTCCAGAAGAAAAAGACTCGCTCCACCGGGGGCTGACCCAAGTTCTAAAACTTTCTCCTGGGACTCCATCGGTAAATCGAAAGCCTCAAAAGCTTCTGCGATTTTATAATAAGCGCGCGAAGGAGCTTCATCATTTTTTTCGATCGAGCTGACTTCACCGGGAGTTTGAAAATGTGTTTTCTTAAGTATGTATTCACCAAGCCAGTAATCATCAGGCCCCAGCATCATGATCAGAGTTACTTTTTCACCAATACGAAACAGAGATTTATCACTCAGCTCGACTAATTCACTCGCCGGCACCAAAGAGTCGACTCTTTTCCAAAGCCAAGCCTTAGAAAGGCCCAAAAGTTCTTCTAGTTTCTTTTTCCCCAGACAAATACCTGACAGTCGACACATCCAAGGTGAGAAATTCGTGGCGTTCTCGGCCTTAAATGTGAGAAAACCAGGTCTGGAATAACTTAATCTGAAATTCGGATAACCAATGCTCATTTCTTTTTTGAGCAAAGGTTCAACCTCTGGATTAGTGAGAGTAAAATAAAATTGAGACATCATTAATGAATATCAGAAAATTCTCCCAAGAGCTGCAAGAAATTTATGATGAAATGGCCGCAAAGTTTTCTGACTACCAGAAGGCTTCAGGGCTTTATTGTTTAGAGGGATGCGGAAAATGCTGCACGAATCCCGAACTAGAAGCGTCTGTTTTAGAAATGTTCCCACTCGCCCTTCGCTTCCTTGATGAGAACAGGCTGGAGGAATGGCTCGATAAACTGGAGAATCCTGTTCAGGATTACTGCCTGATGTATGAGCCCCATTCCGAAGATGGCTCCAAAGGACGATGCGGGGCCTATAAAGAACGACCTTCGGTCTGCAGAATGTTTGGTGTTGCAGGTTACTATGACAAACACCATGAAATCACACTCTCGGTCTGCAAACTCATTCGCGAAAAATATCCCGAACTGACTAAAACCTGGGAAGGTGAAACCTCGGAAGAAAAAACTCCCATGATTGTGACGTGGTCTTACCGAATGGCGCAAATTGATCCCGCTCTTATCCAAGACCGAATGCCTATCAACCAAGCGTTAAAAAAAGCCTTAGAAAGAGTTGCTCTTTACGCTTTGTATCAAGAACAGTCTTAGCTTAAGATAGTCTCATGATTTATTTATTACTGTTTCTCGCGACCCTTACAACTTGGGCCACTCCTACTAAATTTGATGTTAATGGCGGCATTCAAGGAAGAACTCTTCCCGCACTAGGCGCCGAACTCTATGCAGAGGGTGGTTATAATTTACTCGTATGGGGAAAAAAAGAACAACCCAAAGATGTTCTCTATGGACTCATACGCCCGTCAATTGCAGGGAGCACATCTGCCGTCGTAAATTCGGTCAAAGGTGAAATTGAATTTTTCCCTATCTCTATTTTTGGCTTCGTCGTCGGGAGACAATACCTCAATTCAAATTATGAATTTCCATTTTTAGAATGCCAGGAAGTGACTTGCACCGGTGAGTTTGTTCGAAACTATATCGAAAACAAAATGGTTATTGGCCACAAGGGATGGGTTCTAACAGGAAACTATAAGATTGATACTCTCCGCTCTCCCAACAAAACTGAACCTATGGCCGACTGGAGAAACGTACTCGTAGGTGAACCTGGCGAAGAAGTTCAGATCGAAAAAAAAATACTAGTAGCGAAATTTTTCTCCAATAAGATGCTGGGTGTTATGATTGAGAATGTTCAGTTTCAGGGAAGCGGAGAAAGAAAAGAAGGCTTTACTGCCGTGTATCAGGAGCGAAGAGATAAAACGAACTACATGCTTGGGCTAGGTGCGTTTCATACGGATCAGCAGCCTATGGGAGTGCAATTGTACTTCCGTATTCACCATGTTGCGTTACCTTCTCTGAAGCTTTTCTGAAGGTATTAGTTTTTTTAATGTGACAATTAAGTTTTGCTATCATAGCATTTCCGAAATTTTTCAAAAGGGATCGAATGCGTAGCTCAGTAACTCTGTGTCTTCTTCTCCTCTCCTTCTCGTTGTTTGCACAAACGAATAGAAAACTACCAAACGGGCAACTCGCCTATTACGGTGAGGCTTTCTACGGTGGAAAAGTTTCCAAAGAATCCCTCTTCAAAATTCTCAATGAAAGCCATTCGACTTTAGCTGACAAGCACGACGTGATCTCGACATCATGCCAAGGCCAGAGTGAATGTTTCCGTCATGTATCTGTTGGTTATGATACTGCTCGTAAGATTATGTTCGGTGAGCTTTTCAAAAAACAAGATGCTAAAGGCATGTTCGTAGAAGACGTTTATTGCGAAAAAAAGTTCTACTACAAAGCAGTAGAAGATATTTCAAACATGGGCCGCGAAGTTAATATTGAACACACCTGGCCCCAGAGTAAGTTCAATGGAAACTTCGAGAAGAACATGCAGAAATCAGACATGCACCACTTGTTTCCAACTGATTCTGACGCCAACAACCGCCGCGGAAATCATGAGTTCGGTGAAGTTGATGCCGATCATGATGAACTTAACGTAAACGATTGCTCAAGCAGCAGACTTTCAGACTTCAGTGGACACTTCATGTTCACTCCTCCAGAAGTTCACCGCGGAAACGTGGCCCGCTCACTTTTCTACTTTTCTATTCGCTACAAGCTTGCAATTAGCCCTGCTCAAGAAATGATCTTAAGACAGTGGCACAGGGCAGATCCTATTGATCAAGCAGAACTAACAAGACACGAGCAAGTGGCTAAATATCAGAAGGTGCGTAATCCATTTCTTGATTTCCCACAGCTGATTGAAAAGATATCGGACTTCTAATGGCCTACCCAAATCCACACGGACCGTCGTGTCCGTGGTACGAGATCACAGAAAAAACCGGTGCACCAAATATTAAGTGGTGTGAAGAAACTTTGTGCCAGTGGGTATCAGAGCCTGCTCTTACTTGGTCAAACCTAGGATATTTAATCGTAGGTTTGTTTGTTCTTTATCTCGGTATTAAAAATAAACACAATGCTCACATGAAGCAGTTCGGCCCCATTATTTTCTTTATGGGTGCGATGTCTTTTTTCTATCACCAATCTAACTTTTACGGCTCGCAAATTCTGGACTTCGTCGGAATGTTCTTTTTTGTTGGTTGGGCGATTGGGATGAATTTGATCCGCTTGAGCAAAATTAAAGCAAACCAGCTGGTCTGGTTCAATCTAAGCCTTGCTTCAGTTTACACAGTTGCGATGCACGCCATGTATGTCACAGACATTAAATTTCAAGTCATCGTTCTTATTTCAGGTTTTATTATTCTAGCGACTGAATTTATGGCCAGAAATGTGGTTAAAGTTAAGTACAACTGGTTTATCACCACCATTCTCGTTCTTATCGTCGCCTTTGGATTTTCTATTTCTGATGGACAAAGAATCTGGTGTGACCCCACTCAACACGGATGGTTCTCTCAAGGTCATGCAATTTGGCACTGGGTAGCGGCGATCGGTACGCTCACGATTTATTTCCACTATTCTCAGCCGGCCCTTAAGCCGACTGAGAAAGTTTAATATCTATCTCGTTCCCATCGCTTGATACATTATTTCGTGGTGAGCGGCTGCGTTCTCGCCCGTGTAGAATTGGAAATCTCGGATGAATTTTTCTAAGTTCTTAAAGTTCTCTTTATCAATGCTTTGAAGATTCTTTTTGGCGAGATCCACTTCGGCCGTGGGCAACCCCTTAGACTCAAGCATCCCGTTAACCAGAACAGCACGGTACTGGCTTTGCTCCTTTTTAGTTTTTTGGCTTTTCACCGCATAATCATCAATCACACCGACTAACTGCTTTTTCTGAGTGTCCGTGAGCTCAGGACTTGCTTGGACCATGGAAACTGCCCGTTTGTATTGATAGGTAGGATCAGTCTCTGGATACACCGTTGCCGCTTGTGCGTCGACATCACTTTGCGTCGCCTTCTCATTGGACGAGCAACCAGCTATCAGAAAACAAAACATAAAAAACATCAGGAACTTATTCATAAGGACTCCTTGGTATGGAAATGAACTATAAAAACAGATCAAGCACAATTCAAGTTGATGTGCCGTAGACTGAGAGTGTCATATAACTCGCGATTCACCTGGCACCCAGTCTGTGGTAAAATAACAGGGTGCAAATTATAAGGAGTGTGGAATGGCCGGTTTTAATAAAGTGGTTAAAAGCTATGACGAAGCGTTAGAGGGGCTGCAAGATAATATGCTTCTCATGGTGGGTGGTTTTGGATTGTGCGGAATTCCTGAAAATCTTATCAAAAAAATTTACGATAAAGGCACTAAAGGACTTACCTGTATTTCTAACAATGCCGGAGTAGATGGATTTGGTCTCGGAATCCTTCTAGAGAAAAAACAAATTAAAAAAATGATTTCTAGCTACGTGGGAGAGAACGCTTTGTTTGAGAAACAAGTGCTCTCCGGCGAGCTTCAACTGGAACTCACTCCTCAGGGTACACTGGCCGAAAAAATTCGTGCAGCTGGTGCCGGCATTCCAGGATTTTTTACGGCGACTGGTTATGGAACACTTGTGGCCGAGGGTAAAGACATCAAAATGTTTGATGGCCGCCCTTACGTGCTTGAGCCCGCTTTCCCAAAAGCAGATTTCGCTTTAGTGAAAGCTTGGAAAGCAGATAAATTCGGAAACCTCATTTTCAGAAAAACAGCAGCGAACTTTAATCCCATGATTGCCACTGCCGGAAAAATCACTGTGGTGGAAGTAGAAGAAATTGTTGAGCCGGGTGAGCTGGATCCAAATTTCATTCACGTCCCGGGAATTTACGTCGACCGCCTGATCAAAGGAACCTTTGAGAAGCGTATCGAACAGAGAACAATTAAAAAGTAAGAAGGAAATATTATGGCACTTTCTCGTGATCAAATTGCGATGCGAATCGCTCGTGAACTTAAAGACGGCTACTACGTAAACCTAGGGATTGGTATTCCTACATTAGTTGCTAACTACATCCCTCAGGGAATGGAAGTTATGTTCCAGAGTGAGAACGGTATTCTTGGAATGGGAGAATTCCCGACTGATGAAACTGTTGACCCTGATCTTATCAATGCAGGTAAACAAACTGTGACTGTGATAAAAGGGGCAGCCTTTTTCTCCTCAGCAGATTCATTTGCCATGATTCGTGGCGGACATGTGGATTTAACAGTACTGGGAGCGTTTGAAGTGGATGCAACAGGGGCACTCGCCTCTTGGATGATTCCAGGAAAACTAGTTAAAGGCATGGGCGGAGCGATGGATCTTGTGGCCGGTGCGGACAATATCATTGTGGCGATGTCTCACGCTTCAAAAGATGGTGCCTCGAAGATTTTACACAAATGCTCGCTTCCGCTTACAGGTGTGAGCTGTGTGAAGCTCGTGGTGACAGATCTAGCGGTGCTTAAACTTGAGAACGGAAAATTTCATCTTCTTGAAAGAGCGCCTGGTGTTTCGGTTGAAGAAATTAAAAAACTGACTGAGGCAGAACTGGTTATTCCAGCGAATGTGCCAGAGATGACTTTTTAGTTTTTACTTAAGACAAGGTGATGGCATTTTTCTCGGCTCACCGTACTCATCAAGGACGCCAGGACCAGTTTGATCCTGACCATAGTGAGTACGGTACGCAACACCAGCGGCTTTGCGGGCGATATTCTCAAAATAAACGGCCCGGTACTCAGACACAAAAGCAAATTCATATTTGGTGCCCACAATAAATCGCATATCCAGAAGACCTCTGATGGAATCAAAGGCGTGATACATTTCGTGGGCCAGAGCAATGTGAGGTAGAAGGCCCGTTGTTTTTGGATTCCAGCCAATGGTTCCGCCAGCACCAATATCATTAAAAGGAACATTTTCACTGGTCATGCGGCCATGATTAAAAATGCCTATAATGTTGGCACGGTAAATACCGCGGTAACCAACTCCGGCATCATCTCTGGGATTAAACATATTGTTTCCCTGAGCAATGGAAATCGGAAAGTGGGAGCGCTCGAGATTTCTGAGTAACCTTTGTCCTTCAGGGATCTCTTCAATTTTTTTGAGGGCCTGGGCGAGTTGAGAGACGAAGACATTACTTAGATCGGAGTGCACTTCCCCATTGGGTTTAAAATACTCTCCATTTTTGTAAATGATTTTCCCTTCTTCCTTGTAGGGTTGAATCTGAAGCGAAGTGCCCGCATCGTTCTCACGCACGGCCGGCCAGAAAAAATCAAACTCATCGCGACCGTTGCAGACGTAATGAGGAAGCAAGGCACTGGCTTCACCTAAGCGTTCCATCAGCTGCTCTCGGGAATAATCACGAAAGTGCTCATTTTCGGCCTGATAAAGAGTATAATCTTGGGCCAGGGCGCTGAATGAAAGCAGTATAAAAAGTCTTAGCATGAGATTATGTAATCATTACGCAAAGCTTCATGGCAAGAATTTAAATTAACTGCTAAAATCTGATCTCCAAGGAAGAGAAATGAAACACCGGATCGTGGTTAAAGTTGGGTCACTTGCAGTGACTGATGAGAAGGGTGGCGTAAGCCCTACAAAAATCAAAAGTATTATTACAGATCTTCATGATCTGAAGTCTCATGGATATCTTCCTATTCTGATCTCGTCAGGGGCGATCAATACTGGCCGCGGGCTTATTAAAAAACCCGACGAGAAGAGCTTGATGATTTCTTATCAACAAGCTTCAGCAGCAGTGGGCCAGCCACTTCTCATGAAGGCCTACATTGATGCCTTAGCAGAATTTAACTGGCCGTGTGCCCAGATACTTGTGACCCATGAGGACTTTAAAGAAAGAAAAAGATTCTTAAATATTCGAAACACGATTAACCGTCTTCTGGAAGATGGGATCCTTCCTATCGTAAATGAAAATGATACAGTTTCATTTGCAGAAATTACTGTGGGGGACAATGATCAGCTGGCAGTGATGATGACGGAAGCCTCGGATGCCGAAAAGCTTATCTTGCTTTCTGAGGCCGATGGTCTGTTTGATAAAAACCCCAAAGAGCCTGATGCCAAACGTTTTGAAGAAATTGATTTCAGAGATGACTTCTCAGATGTAAAGATTGCCACTAAGACCAGTGTCGGCCGCGGTGGCATGGATACCAAACTCAAAGCAGTAAGAAAACTCACACCACTGGGTGTGGATGTGATTCTGGGGACCTTCCTTGAAGAGAAGGCCGTCTCTCGTTTGTTACTCCATAAGGGCGGGACCAACTTTAAGGGAAATCCTGTTCGACAAAAATCACGTCGCAAATCTTGGCTCTCTACCGTAGTCAAAAATGATTGTTATGTTGTGGTGGATGAAGGTGCCTCTCGTGCCCTTCTGGAAAGCCACACCTCACTGTTACCGGTGGGGATAAAAAAAGTTCAAGGTAAATTTAAACGCGGAGAAGTGATACAAATTCGCCACAAGAGTAAAGTTCTGGCCGTTGGTCTGACTGAGTATGATTATAAGGAACTGGATCTCATCAAGGGCAAAAAATCTGCCGAGATGAGTGGCCTTTTGGAATACGTTCATTCCAAAGTGGCGATTCATAAAGATAACCTCCTCTTAAAAAAAGATGAACTATGAGTATTGTAGAACTAGCCACTCGGGCCAAAGAGGCCAGCTTAAAACTTCAGGGTCTGTCGGAAGAGATGCGTCTGACAGCACTGGACGCGATGTCAAAAGCACTGCTCACGCATAAGAATGAAATTTTATCTGAGAATCAAAAAGATCTCGATGAGGCCAGGAAAAATAATTTATCCGCTTCGATGGTTGATCGCCTAACTTTAAGCGCAAAGAGCATTCAAGACCTCGCAGCGATGTGTGTGAGTGTGGCCAATCAAAAACAAGTAGTCGGCATGGTGGTTGAATCCCACACGCGTGCTGATGGCCTCTTGGTTCAAAAACAAAGAATCCCACTTGGTGTGATTGGAATGATTTTTGAATCGCGGCCCAATGTGGTCGTAGATGGAGCGGCGCTGGCGATTAAATCCGGCAACGCCATCATTCTTAAGGGCGGAAAAGAAGCCCAATATTCCAATAGAAAACTCTTTGAGATCATCCACCACTCTACTGCTTCGGTCTTGCCCGAAGGCTCGGTCAGCTTAATTGAGACTCGAGAAGATGTGGCGGAAATTTTAAAGCTAGATCAATACATCGACCTCATGGTTCCTCGAGGAGGAAGCGCACTTATTCAGTATGTGAAGGCCAATGCCACCATGCCAGTCGTGGCCCATGATAAAGGGCTTTGTCATCTCTACGTCCACGCCGACTGCGAAGTTGATGCCGAGGCGATCGTTTTGAATGCCAAGACTCAAAGACCTGGTGTGTGTAATGCTTTAGAGACGCTTGTTTTGCATGAGAAATTTCCCCACAATGAAGCGATTCTCAGTGCACTTAAGTCAGCTGGAGTAGAAATCAAACATCCAGCAACTGAAGAAGACTATGCTACGGAGTGGCTGGATAAAAAAATCTCTATCAAAATAGTTTCCAACCATCTTGAAGCTATTGAACATATAAAAAAATACTCGTCCCACCATACTGAGGCGATTCTGGCAAAAGATCCCAAGGTCATTGAAGAGTTTTTAAACTCTCTTGATGCCTCATGTATCGCCATCAATGCCTCTACTCGCTTTAATGACGGTGGAGAATTGGGACTTGGAGCAGAACTGGGTATTTCAACATCGAAGCTTCACGCTTATGGCCCAATGGGTGCTTCAGAAATGACAACTACTCGATTTATTGTGACTGGAGATGGTCACATCAGAAAATAAAGGATTTTTATGGCCTCATTTGATTTAGTTTCAAAAATTGATGACATGGAACTACAAAACGCCCTTCAAAATACAGAAAAGCAGATTCTTGGTCGCTTCGACTTTAAAGGCTCTGACGCTAGGGCCGAATATAAAGAGAAAGAACAAGTGATCGAGATCGTTGCTGAAGGCGAAATGAAAGTTAAAGCAATCCTGGATATTCTCAGAACAAATTTAGGAAAAAGAGGCATTGGAACCAGAGGCATGAAGGAATCTGAAATCACTTCTCAAGGCTTAAAAAATAAAAAGATGACTCTATCCCTTACGAGTGGCTTCGATAAAGATGCTCAGAAGCTGATGAATCGACTGATCAAAGAGTCTGGTTTTAAGGGCAAGACTCAGTACATGGATGAGAAATATAGAATTGAATCTAAAAGTATTGATGAATTACAGACCTTGTTTCAATTTTTACGCACCCACAAAGAAATGAACCTTGAACTGAGTATGCAGAATTTAAAAAGATAATAAACGAGGAGTTTATATGAGTTTAATGGATAAAGTTAATAATGATATCAAAGAGGCAATGAAAGCGAGACAGCAAGATCGCCTCGACGCTTTAAGAATGCTTAAAGCAGAATTCATTAAGAACAATACGGCGGCAAAACCAACTGACGAACTGTCTGTCACTATTTCTCATGCCAAGCGCTTAATGGATTCACTTGAGATGTACCAGGCAGGTACAGAAGCTCATGATAAAATCTTGAAAGAACACGCCGTATTGAAAGAGTATCTTCCACAAGAAGTGTCTGAGGCCGAAGTGATTCAGATGATCAAAGATATCAAGGCCAAAGGGGCCAAAGATATGGGTGCTGTGATGAAAGAGCTTCAGCCTTTGATCAAGGGTAAATTCGACGGAAAAAAAGCTTCAGACTTGGTTAAAGCTAACATCTAATGGCGATCCAGGATTTTGGTGAAAATTTTGATCTGAAAAAGTTCTATCATGCCCGGGACGTGGCACGTGACATGGCCCACGAGCTGGCGAGCCAAATTACCCAAGGCATGGTAGAGCTGGATGCCCACGAGCTGTACAAAAAAATATGCCTCAAGCATGATGTGGAGAGGAATTGGCACCCGCCCAAGCTTCGTTTTGGTCCCAATACGCTTAAGACTTTTAAAGAGCCCTCAGATCCTTACACACTTTTGGATGAAGATATTTTCTACATTGATATCGGGCCTGTGATAGGTGGGCATGAAGCGGATTATGGTGAAACCTTCACCATCGGTTCCAACTTTGAACACAAAAAAATATCATCCTCTTCCATGAAAATCTTTGAGGAAGTCAGTGAATACTGGAAAACTCACAAAACCCGCGGACCTGAACTTTATGAATGGGCGACGGCCCGTGCTAAAAAGTATGGTTATGTGCTTAACATGGGGAGCGACGGACACCGCATTGGTGATTTTCCTCACCATGTCTTTTTTAAGGGAGCAATCATCGAATGCCCCGAAGAATTACTACCGAATGCGTGGATTTTGGAAATACAGCTAGATCACCCCAAACTGAAATTTGGGGCGTTCTACGAAGATATTCTTAGATAGGTTTCTTTTGTGAGATAGGAAGATCGAGAGTAAAGCAGGTATGCTTATCTTTTAATGAAAAGGTCAACTGACCTCCATTATATTGGACATTGCCAAGAGAGATAGACAGACCCAAACCAGTCCCCTGCCCAATTTCTTTCGTTGTGAAAAATGGGATCATCATTTTTTGAGCAATGTTATCCTGAATCCCCAAACCAGAATCAATAATGGACACTTTTAGAATAAGGCCATCCATCTCTAATTCAACCCTTATCCATTTTTCATCTAAAGGCTCAATTGCTTCCATCGAATTTGTGAAAAGATTAACTAAAGTTTGAACGAGAAGATCCTTATAACCTTCAATAAATAATTTATCCGGATGATTAAAGGCAAATTCAACACCCCGTTTTGACATTTTCTCTTTTACTAAACCGTAGGCATCCAGAATGACGTCACAAATATTGAATTGTTCAAGCTTGCAGTCATTGCTTGATTTTGAAAAATATTTCAAACTCTTGATAATTTTTGAGATGCGCTCGGATGATGTCTGGATCTTCTCAAGTTCAGCAACAATATGGTCCTTAGGATCATCATCCTTAATCATGTATTTAATCTGTTCAGCTTTGCCAAGAATAATAGTCAGGGGATTATTTATTTCGTGTGAAATGCCTGCTGTTAATTCACCAAGGCTGGCGAGTTTAGCATTGCGAATCATGGCTTTATTATTTCTCTCCAGCTCGAACTCAAGCTCTTTTTGCTTTGTAAGATCTGTTGCGACTCCCAGATATCCTGTAATCTCTCCCCGGGCATTTTCCAGAACTGTCACCGCCAAGTGAACAGGAAAACGAGTCCCATCCTTCCGGATGTATGTCCAGTTTTTTTCATCCACCTTGAATTTCTTTGCCAGAATAACAAAGGTTTCAAAACCCGGCTTAGATTGAATGCCATATTTTTCATTAATAAAATGAGAGTGAGCAGCAACTTCTTCCTTATCATGAAAAAGTTCGGGGGTGAGTTTGCCAATAACGTCACTCGCTTTGTAGCCTAGTTGCGCTTCTGCTTTTGAATTAAAAAGAGTAATTATTCCATTGGTGTCTGCGGCAATAAACATATAGGTTGCACTATCTAAAATTGCTCGCTGAAATCGTGCCAGATCTTCCAGCTGTCTTTGTAACTTTATTTTTGCTGTCACATCTACAAATGTCGCCACGACATCTTTAATATTTCCGCTGGAATCGAAACGAGGTACTGCAGTGATTGAGATCCACGACAGAGTACCATCTTTGCGTTGGACCCCCATCAGTACGTCTCTTTGGATTTGCTTCGTTCTAGTAGCGATAGGAACTGGGTGATCTTTGCCTTCAAAAGTACTTCCATCTAGTTTTATACACTTCCATCTTGGGTCAATTGAAGTTCTGCCATTTAATTCATCTTCCGTAAGATCTAGGATAGTTAAAGCAGCATGATTAGATTTGACGATTACGCCATCAAGATTTTGAACAACTAGACCTTCTTCGAGTGTCCCAATTACCGATTCATAACTGAAATTTAAGTCGGATAATTTTTCAGCCACGACTACAGTTTCTGTAATATCCCAATTCACTCCCCTGACTTTAATGGGAGATCCATCAGAGGCATAATCCACAACCCCCTTGGCGGCAATGTGTCTAATGCCTTTAAAAGGAGAAATGATACGAAAGGACGTATCAAAAAGGATTTTCTTTTCAATGGCATCCTTAAATTTTGCCGCAGTTTTCGCCCTGTCATCTGGGTGCAAGGCACTTTCCCATGCGTCATATGAACCGTTAAAGGACGACGTTTCTATGCCGAAGAGTTCAAACATTGCCGATGACCACTCTAATTTATCGGTGGGTATTTCCCAAATCCAAAAGGCGAAACCGAGTTTGGATAAGCTAGTGTTGTCGAGATTCAGAAGGTCCATAGATTGAGTCTTTTATAAAGTGATCCAGTTAGTGTAATCTTTTCTAAAGAATATTTTAAGAGAATTCATTTCGCCAAATTGGCCGACAAAATCAGAAGGACTTTATGAAGTATGTACGTATGCCTATTGAGATTGAATCACCTGAGCAAATGGGTTATTCAACTATAAAAAACAATCTCTCTGAGAGCTCCTACACTGACACCATCTTTAAAGACCTCAATCTCAATATGAATGAATTAGTGATTTGTTATGGCGATCATGTTGGTCATCCCGGTCTCAGGAAGGAAATCTTAAAGGGAGAAGCTTCCAATTTAACCATTGAAGATGTTCTGGTTACCGCTGGTGCCGCCCCGGCGCTGTTTATGGTTTCGACCTCTCTGCTCGAAGCTGGTGATGAACTTGTAGTGGCCAAGCCCAATTATGCGACCAACATTGAAACGCCCAAGGCGATTGGTGCCAGTATCAAATATTTACCTATGACTTTTGAAAATAAGTATCAGGTAGATATTGAAGCCTTAAAAAAACTTATTACTCCCAAGACCAAATTGGTTTCTTTGACTTGCCCGCATAACCCCACGGGTACCATGATTTCTGAGACGGATCTGAAAGAAATTATCAAAATTGTCGAGGCCAGTAATGCTAATCTTTTGTTTGATGAAACTTACCGGGATATGTCTTTCAAGTTCAAACTTCCCATCGCAGCCTCACTCTCCGAGAGAGTGATTTCTGTCTCTTCCCTGTCTAAAACTTATGGTCTCCCCGGAATTAGAATTGGCTGGCTCATTACCCAAAATAAAAAACTTCAGGAACTGTTTCTCGCGGCAAAAGAACAGATTTTCATCTGCGGCTCCGTGGTGGACGAAGAAATTGCTTATCGCTATCTGGTCAACCGTAATGATTATTTCCCAGCGATCAAAAAAGATATGCTGGAAAAATTTGAGATTGTGAAGAGCTGGATGGGAACTCAAAAATACTTTGACTGGATCGAGCCTTCGGGTGGAGTCGTCTGTTTTCCAAGGATTAAGCCTGAGCTTAAAGTCGACACTGCTAAATTTTATGAAAAGCTTTTGGCAGAATATAAAACCTACGTGGGCCCAGGCCACTGGTTTGAAGAAAGTGATCGAAGTTTTCGACTGGGATTTGGATGGCCAAGCCAGCAGGAATTAAAAGATGGGCTCAAGGGGCTTGAAGCAGCTCTCAAAGATTCACTCCTATGAAATTGATCCGCGCCGCTCAGGCAACTTCACTCATTCTTCTCTTGATTCTTCTCTACGGGTTTGTGTCGCTGAATATGATGGGTGGAGTTCCAAAAAGCAATCTCTTGCACCTGTGGATTTTTTCTCCGGCCATTGTTGGGAGTGTGCTTTTGCCCTACTTCACCTTGAGCGCGATCGAATCAAGACTGCCGAAGCTCATCAATCGCTCCAAGGCATTTCTGACGGGAATAGCAGCGCAAATCCTAACAGTGACAGCTGTCTATGCGGCCGCGGATGAAGGTGCGAGTGGCTTTCTTTTTGTTTCCCCAGTGATCTTTTATATGGGTCTAGGAATGACTTTCTTTTTACAAAAACGAGCTCAAGCCAAACAAGCCTAGTTCAAACCTTTGAGACACTCTTCTTTTGAGCTGAAGTCATAAAGCAGGGATCCATCAAACTTTCTGAGAGTATTATCGGTGTAGTCGCAGAATTTTTTGACAGCATAAATGCTTTCGATGGCTTCCTTACAATTTACGCCATCAGAAAAATCAAAAGCGAACTTTCCATCGGCCAGGCGAAGAGTATTATCAGTGTAGTCACAAAAAGCTTTACCCATTTTTACATTGACCAAGGCTTCAGCGCAGTTCTCGTAAGAGCTGAAATCATGAATTAGGGTTTTCATATCTAGATTGATTAATTGATTGTTAGTGGCATCACAAATATAAGAGCCACCAGTCGGAAGACCTTGGCCGTTCATTTTAAAAATTTGAAGGATATTTCTTAAATTCTTTTTTACGCTTAGTTTGTCATCTTCGCTGAGCTTATCGCCGTGAGCAGAAATCAGCTGATTAACATCTAGGGACATTTCTTCGATGGTATTTGTTTGGGTAAATGCCGAAAAAGAAAGAGCAAGAAGTAGGAAAGCTGAAGCTGATTTGGTCATAAATTCTCCGATTTAATCCTACCGGAGTACCATGCCCAATTTGAATTAAAAAGCCCCCAATTCTGATCTGAGCCCCAAAAACAAGACAGTTTAAAGAACAAGACTTACATAGACCCCTGCTTCGGCGGGGGTTTTTCTTTTCAAGCTCCACTGT